>NZ_JBMNDO010000104.1:0-28395 GCF_052542855.1 Streptomyces sp. SAS_281 | reverse complement strand
CGGGAGGGGAGCACCGAATCCCTCCCCCTGGGGCGGGCTGCACCGCATTCGGGACACCGTTTTCGAACGGGGACACGACCACCGAATACCCGTCGAAACCCCTCGGCTAGCATGATCCCACCCCGGCGACCACCCTCATCGCCCGCACACCATGCCATGCGGCATGAAAAGCGACCTATTTGACCAAAACCCAGGACATCGGCCAGAGAATTGATATCTATAGCATCGCGGGTGTTTTCGCGAATAAGCCGCCGAATACCCTTCGCCGCGTGGCGTCAGCCTAGAGCGATCCTGTGGACTGCGGCGGCGGTGGTGACGCTCGCGTTCCTCGTGGCGCTGGAGATCGCCGCGCGCCACTACGGGCTGCCGGGGCCGGTCACCACCCAGGTGCAAGAAGTGGTGGTCCCCCCCACATCGGGCTTCCTGCTGTACGCCAGCATGGGTCTGATGCTGGTGGTCCTCACCTGGCGGCAGCGGTTCATCGCGGTCGGTGTGGCGGCGGGCATCGACATCGTCATCGCCCTGATCAGGTGGGTGGCCGACGCCCCGGTCAAGGAGGGGCACCCCTTCGGAAACGGTGCGCTGTGGGTGCTCGTGGGGGTCACGGTCATCGCCCTCACCCGCCGCACGGGCCGGGAGCGCATGCTGCTCCTCAAGGGTGTCGGTCTGGGTCTGCTGCTGGTGGCCGGGCGGAAGACCGGTGACACCTGGCTGGTCATCACGTCCAAGACGCGTCCCGAGGTGCTCGACCAGTACATGGCCAACGCCGACCACGCGCTCGGCAACCCGTCCTGGGCGGTGGGGCGGCTCATCGAGGCGACGGGTTCGGCCGGCGCCCATTTCCTCGACGCCGTCTACACGCAGCTCGCGGTCGCCGCGGTGTGCGTGGCGCTGTACCAGCTGCGCAACGTGGCGACGGAACGCCGCTTCCCCGGCCACCACCTGGTCCGCACCTTCCTGGTGATCGGCCTGCTCGGCCCGGCCATCTACATGATCTTCCCGGTGGTCGGCCCGGTCTTCGCGTTCGGCTCCGACGGCGGCCACTGGGCCGTGGCCGACATGTGGCCCGACACCCCCGTGCCGATCGGCACACCTCACCACATGCCGTTCGACGAGATCACCCCGCGCAACTGCATGCCCAGCCTGCACACCGCGTGGGCCACCGCGATCTTCATCCACTCGCGCAAGGGCCCGAGGTTCCTCCGGTACGCGGGCACCTTCTGGCTCGTCGCCACGCTCGCCGCGACGCTGGGCTTCGGCTACCACTACGGCGCGGACCTCGTCGCCGGTGTGGTGTTCACGCTGACGATCGAGACCGGCATGCGCGCACTGGAACGCGGCTGGGACCGGCCGGCCGTCGGCCTGGTCGCCTACGGCACCGTGGTCTTCGCCGCGCTCCTGGTGTCGTACCGCTACCTGTCGCTGGAGATGGCCCACCACCCGTGGGTGTTCGGGCCGCTTCTCATCCTGGCCATGGGCTCGGTGATCTACGGGTACGTACGGATCATCCGGCGCTGGGAACCGGAGGCGGCGGCCGTTCCGAAGCTGGAGCCGCAGCCCGAGATGGCCTGAGCCGCCGCCCACGTTGCCTGGGTAACGTGTGCCCCCGCATCACCCCGCCGGTTCGCGAACCGGCGGGGTGATGCCGTCAGAGACCCTGGAGCCCGGGAGGGAGTGCCCCGCCGTGAACGCGTTCGACCGGTTCACCGAAGCGCTGGACTATCCGATGTACGTCGTGACCGCCGAGGCGGACGGTGAGCGGGCCGGCTGTCTGGTCGGCTTCGGGTCCCAGTGCTCGATGCGGCCACCCCGGTTCATGGTGTGGCTTTCCGAGCTGAACCGGACCCGCCGGGTCGCCGCCCGCGCCGACCGGCTCGCCGTCCATCTGCTCCGCCGCGACCAGGTCGCCCTGGCCCGGCTCTTCGGCGGTGAGACGGGAGACCGTACGGACAAGTTCGCGCGGGTCGCCTGGCACCCCGGGCCGGGCGGGGTGCCGGTGCTGGACGAGGCGCCCGCGTGGTTCGTCGGCCGCGTCGTGCGGCGCGTCGACGGCGGGGACCACGTCGGGCATCTGCTCGCCCCGGAGGAGGTGCACCACCCGGCGGACGGGGATTTTCCGTTCCTGTCGGTCACCGGTGCCCTCGGCATTGCGCCGGGGCACCCCGTGGACTGATCGCGGGGCTGTCAGAAGTCGCCCCGCGCCGTCCGCTCGGCCAGCTTCTGGAACTCACCGAGGTCGTAGTTGGCCAGCACCGCGTCCAGGTTGGTGAGGGCACCCAGATACTCGACGAAACCCTGCGGCTCGTACTCGATCTGGAGGGCCACCCGGCTCGACTCGTCGTCCAGCCGGTGGAAGGTGACGACCCCCGCGTGGTGGACGCCCTCGATGGTCTTCCAGGCGATCCGGTTCTCCGGAATCACCTCGGTGAGTTCGGCGACGAACTCCTTGTCGGCACCGGGGAGGGAGAGCTGCCAGGCGAACCGGCGCGCGTCGAGAGGGTCGACGCGACGGACGTGGCTCAGGAATGCGGGCCAGCGGGCGACATCGCTCCACAGGGCCCAGCTCACGGCGACCGGGGCCTTGATGTCGACGGTCTCGACGATCGAGGAAGACATGTGCACTCCTATGCGTAGGGAGATGTGGATAACGCCGCCGGGCACGGCCTAAGGGCGTGTGGCCAGCGTGAAGGGGTGTCCGGCGGGGTCGGAGTAGAGGCGGGCGTCGCGTGCGCCGCCGTTGTTCTTCGTGTCCAGGGGACGTGCGCCGAGGCCGACGGCTTCCCGTTCCGCCTCGTCCATGTCCTCCCGGGCGACCATGATGCGCAGGTGGGCCTGTTGCGAGTCGTCGGGGCGCGGCCAGCTCGGCGGTGCGTAGCCGTGGTCCATGCGTACGGCGAGGTGGACACCGGCCGCGCCCACCACTTCGATGACGTCGAGCTCGTAACCGGGCCGGACCTCGGCGCCCAGCAAGGCGGCGTAGAAGTCCGCCAGCTCCTGCGGTTCGGCGCAGTCCAGCACCAGCAGACCCGTTTTCGGCACCGCCATGGCCATCCTCCTGTTCGCGGCTCCTCGTTCCTCCGGACGCAGCTCCGCGTACCCGCACCGTCGCCGGTCACACCCGGTCACCAGGGGTTCGGTGGCAGACCCGGGCTCCATGCCTGCCGGGCGGATTACGGGGCAGACGGCGGTGCACCGGAAGGGCCTCCACCTTCCCCACCACCGAACAGGGGGAACCATGTCCGCCACCCAGCCGGAGAGACCCGTCCCGCCGACGGGTTCGCGCGCGCCCGCCGTCCCGGGCCGCTCCCCCGCCCTGACGACCGGCCTCCGCACAGCGGGTCTGCGCCTCGCCGCTCTCACCGTGGGGCAGGCGGCACTGATGGTGGGGCTCGGGCTCCTGATCACCGGGCCCGCGCAGGCGATCTGGCCGGTGAGCGTCGAGGACGAGGTCAACGAGGGGTTCGAGCACCTGCGGACGGGTCCCCTGACCGAACTGTCGTCCGTCACGTCGGAGGCCGGCAACACGCTCACGATCATCGCGATCACCGTGCTGGTCTGCCTGGGCCTGGTGGTGCTCCCCCGCCTCCCGCGGTGGCGGCAGGCCGTCTTTCTCGCCGTCGGCGTCTCGCTCCAGTCCCTGGTGTTCCTGGTCATCACCATCTGCGTGGACCGCAGCCGGCCCGACGTGGACCGGCTCGACGCGTCACCGCCGACGGCGAGCTACACCTCCGGGCACACCGGGGCCGCGACGGCCCTGTACGCGGGTCTTGCCGTGCTGGCCCTCCTTCCCGGCGGGCGCGGCCGACGCCACAAGGTGCTCGCCGGGCTGCTGCTGCTCATCCCGCTGCTCGTGGGTCTTGCCAGGCTCTACCGGGGGATGCACCACCCCACCGACGTGCTCGGCGGCCTGCTGAACGGAGCCCTGTCCCTCCTGGTGGCGGGCCGGGCCCTGCTGGCCGAGGGCACGAGCCCGGCCCCGGTGCCGAAGAACGCGATGGAGATCGCCCAGGAGGCCGCCGCGGAGCGTGCCCGGCAGGTCGCCGGGCGCACGGTCGTCGTGGTCAACCCGACGGTGACCGACGAGGTGCAGCGCGAGACGTTGCGGCTCGTCCTGGAGCAGCACGGGCATCACGCAGCGGAGTTCGTCGACACGACGGCCGACGACCCGGGCGGCGGGCAGGCGGCGGCAGCGGTGCGCGCGGGGGCGTCGCTGGTCGTGGTGTGCGGGGGCGACGGGACGATCCGGGCCGCGGCCGACCGGCTGGCCGGGACGGGGGTCCCGCTGGCCGTGGTCCCGTGCGGCACGGGCAACCTGCTCGCCCGGAATCTGGGCCTGCCGGTGTCACCCGTCGACGCGCTGGCCGCCGCGCTGTCGGGCACCGCGCGCCGGATCGACCTCGGCAGGATCGAGGGCGACGGCCTGCCCGCCACCCACTTCACCGCGATGTCCGGGGCGGGCCTGGACGCCGCCATGCTGGAGAACACCGGCAGTGCGGCGAAGGCCGCGATCGGCTGGCCCGCGTACGTGGTCGCCGGATGGCGGGGTCTGCGGGCGCCGCGCATGTCGGTGTCCATCCGGCTGGACGGCGGGCCGGAGACGCGTCGTACGGCGAGGATGGTGCTGCTCGCCAACATCGGGGACGTACAGGGCGGTGCCACGCTCGTCCCGTCCGCCGAGCCCGACGACGGGCTCCTGGACCTGGCGGTGTTCGACCCGCGCGGTCCGGGCGGCTGGCTGCGCGCCGTCGGGGCGGTGCTGCGCGGACGTCCGGAGCAGGGCGGTTCCGCCGGTGCGCCCGTGGAGTACTTCACCTTCCGCCGCGCCGAACTCCGGTTCGCCGCACCGCAGTCGAGGGAGCTGGACGGCGATCCGGTGGGCCGAGGAGGCCGGCTCGTGGCCGAGGTGCGTCCGGGAGCGCTCACCGTCCTGCTGCCGTCGGGGGGCGAGTGATGGGCACCGCGACCCGGGTTCCGCAGACCCGTGACATGTCGGGCGACGAGCTGACCGCCGACGAAGCGCTCGCCTCGCTGCGCCGTTACGGGCGGTGGCCGCTGGTGCGTGACTCGTTCGTGCGTTTTCGGTACGCGGACGGGTTCAGCCACTCGCGTGCGCTGGCACTCCAGACGGTGCTCGCGGTCATACCGCTGGTGATCGCGTTCGTCGGGCTCTCGGCCTCGCTGCACACCGAGAACGTGGGCAGGCTCGCTGAGCTGACGATCCATCGGCTCGCGGCCGGGCCGAGCGCCGATGTGGTGGACGACGCGCTCGACCGCAGCCGCCGGCGGGCCGGTGAGGGGTCGCAGCTCACGCTCTGGTTCGGGCTGTTGTTCTCGCTGGTCAACGTGACGACGGCGATGTGCCAGATAGAGCGCGGGGCCAATCGCATCTACGGGGTCGAGCGCGACCGGCCCTTCCACCAGAAGTACTTCCGGGGTCTGGTGATGTCGCTGACGGCCGGCATCCCGCTGGGCCTCGGGTTCATCCTGATGGTCGTGGGCGGTGACCTCGTCGCGGCCGCCGCGACGGTCTACCACCTCGGTGACACGGCGCGGACCACCTGGGACCTGCTGCGCTGGCCGTGCGGGCTGCTCCTCGCTCTGCTGTCGGCGAGCGCCATCTTCCGTCGTTCCCCGCGCCGCAATCAGCCCGGCTACACGTGGCTGGCGTTCGGCGCGGCCCTGTACCTGGTGCTGTGGACGGCGCTCACCTATCTGCTGAGCCAGTACCTGTCCCTCAGCGGCTCCTTCGACACGGTCTACGGGCCGTTGAGCGCCTTCATGTCGCTGCTGCTGTGGGCCTATCTGACGTCCATAGCCCTGTTCCTCGGGCTGTCCTTCGCGGCGCAGCTGGAGGCTGTCCGCGCCCGCCGGCCCGGTCCGATACACGCCGATCCGGGAGCATGAATGGTTGTACGAGCCACCACACGTCTGCTGCGCGAACACCGGCGCCGGGCCGCGGACCGCGCGTTCGGCGTGCGTCTCCTCGGGGCCGCCGCCGTGGCCGCGGTGTCCGCGGTTCCGTTCGCACTGGTGCTGGTCCTCGTGGAAGGGCATTGGCGGCCGTTGCGGGCGTTGGACTCGGGCGCGGCCGACCGGCTGCACCGCACGGCGCTCGACCACCCGGCCTGGACGAGCGCGCTGCGCTTCCTGTCGAACTGGGTCTGGGACCCGCTGACGCTGCGCTGCGCGGTCGCGCTGCTGACCGGCTGGCTGCTGTACCGGCGGGCCTGGCGGCTGGCGGCGTGGTCCGCCGTCACGGCGGTGGCCGGTGGCCTGACGGGCCTCTTGGCCAAGGCGGTGGTCGAGCGGGCCAGGCCGTCGCTGGAGGATCCGGTGGCGCGGGCGCCCGGCTTCTCGTTCCCGTCGGGGCACGCGATGACCGCCACGACGTCGTTCGCGGTGCTGCTGCTGGTCCTGCTGCCGCTGGTGCCACGGCGCGGCCGGGTGGTGTGCTGGGCGGTGGCGGTGCTGTCGGTGCTCGGTGTCGGCTTCACCCGGGTCGCGCTGGGTGTCCACTGGTTCAGCGATGTGGTCGGCGGCTGGCTGCTCGGGCTCGCCGTGGTGGCGTGGACCGCCTGGGCCTTCGAGGCGTGGCGCGCCGAATCCGGTCTGGGGCGCAGCGAGATGACGGAGGGCCTGGAGCCCGAGCTGACGGAGCCGTCCCCGGAACGGTGAGGGCGGGACTCTGCCCTCCGGGGCGGTGCACCTGAAGCAGGCGGTGACCGGCGCGGATCCCACCCGGTCGTCGCCGCCGCGCGCCGCCGCCGACTGCCGGGACGCCGCGGCCCTCGACGCGTACCTCACCGAGTGCGTCGGCGCCGGGCGTCCTGGTGTCCGCCTCCCGGAGCGCCGGGCGCGCGCCGGGGTTTCAGCGAGGTGAAACTTCTCACCCGGTTGGCGGTGTCGCCCCAGCTCGGCGGATTCTTCACTGGACTGGACCACAGAGGCCGATCCAAAACCCTTTACGACGCAGTGGTGTTCATGCGTCACTCGTGGCATGCCCTCGTCAAAGGAGCGGCTCCCCCGCCCTCCGTGACAGGCCATCCCCCGGACCCGCCGCTACGCTCGGAACCGCTCCACATGCTACGCGAGTAGACCCCCCTTCGCGCCGCTCACCCCCAGGAGGCTCCCGTGTTATCGATCCACAGCCGCAGACCCGCACTCCGCAAGCTGGTGGCCCTCGGAGCCGTCGGCCTCGGCATGGTGGCAGTGCCTTCCGTCACCGCCGTGCCGGCGTCGGCGTCGCCGCAGCCGCCCGCCACGTCGTCCGGGGCCGCCATCCCGCTCGGCGACGGGTACATGGGCGCCGGCTACCTCGCCGACGGCGACACGTTCGCCCCGGACGACCGGCACGTCGACCTCACTCCGGAGAGCAGCGCCTCCATCCAGGCGACGACGCTCCCCGGCATCGACGTCTCGCACTACCAGGGCTCGATCAACTGGTCGTCGGTGAAGTCCGCGGGCATCAAGTTCGCTTACATCAAGGCCACCGAGTCCACCACGTACAAGGATCCCAACTTCAACGCCAACTACCTCAACGCCTACAACGCGAAGGTGATCCGGGGCGCGTACCACTTCGCGCGTCCCAATCTGTCCAGCGGAGCGGCCCAGGCCACTTACTTCGCCGGCCACGGTGGCGCGTGGTCGCGGGACAACCTGACGCTTCCGGGGATGCTCGACCTGGAGGGCGGCTGCTACGGCAAGTCGGCTTCCGCCATGCAGTCGTGGATCCTCGACTTCTACAACACGTACAAGGCCAAGACGGGACGCGACGTCGTCATCTACACCAGCGCGAGCTGGTGGAACTCGTGCACGGGCGGCTGGAGCGGCATGTCGGCGCGCAGCCCGCTGTTCACCGCGCACTGGACGACCGCGGCGAGCCCGACCATCCCGAAGGGCTTCCCGTACTGGACGTTCTGGCAGTACACCGACTCCGGTTCGGTGGGCGGGATTTCGGGAGCCGTGGACCGCGACCGGTTCAACGGTGACTCCAGCCGGCTGCTGGCTCTGGCCAACAACACCTGAGACACCGGCCGCACCAGGGCGGCCACCTGATACGGGCTCCGGCCCGCATCAGGTGGCCGCCCTTCCGTCTCAGCGGGTCCCGGCGAGCCATTCCTCGTACGAGGTGGGAGCGATGCGCGCCCCGGGCCCCGCGATCAGCACGTCGCCCTCCACGGCCGCGAACATGCCCGCCCGGTCGTCCGTGACGACGGTGCGGCCGTCGCCCCGGGCGGCCAGCGTGAGGCGCCCGAGCTCGTCGAGGGGGTAGACGTCGGGCCCGGCCACATCCACCGTTCCGTTCAGCGGCGCACCGGTGGCGGTGTCCGCGAGGGCGGCGACCACGTCCGCCGACGCGATGGGCTGGACGCGCGTGTCGGGGAGCCGGACGGTGTCCTCGTCGGAGGTCCATGACATGACGGCGTCCACGAACTCGAAGAACTGCGTGGCACGTACGACCGAGTAGGCGGCGGGCCCGTTGCGCAGCAGCTCCTCCTGAAGCGTCTTGGCCCGGTAGTAGTCCAGCTGGGGCACCTGGTCGACACCGACGATCGACAGCACGACCTGGTGCCGTACACCGGCCTGCTCACCCGCCGTCAGCAAATGCCCCATGGTCGTGCGGAAGAAGTCGGGGGACGCCGCGTCGAACGTGGGCGAGTTGCTCACGTTGACGACCGTCTCCGCGCCGGCGAGCGCCTCACCGAGGCCCTTGCCGGTGAGCAGGTCGACACCGGTCGACAGGGAGGCGGGTTCCGCCGTGTGTCCGGCCTCGCGCAGCTTCGAGACGAGCTGGGAGCCGATCAGTCCGGTACCGCCGATGACCGTGATCTTCATGGACGAGCCTTTCATGAGCCGGGTGCGGCCGGCCGCCACCGTAAGCCCCGGACTCCCGGCCGCACGTGCCGTAACCCGGCCGTCCGGCAGCTCATGACCCGTACGGCTCAGCGCAGGATGCCGGCCTGCCTGGCCGCGCACAGCCAGGACGGGAACTCCGACAGCAGGCGGTCGTACAGCTCCTGGTCGGAGACCTGCTCGATGTCGTCCACGGCGAAGAAGCCGACGTTGTCCACCCGGCGGCCGGGCATGGTGTCGAACCGCTCCAGCACGCCGTACTGCGCCCGTCCGAGGCCGATGAACTGCCAGAAGACGGGTTCTTCGACCGCAGCGCGCAGCTCGCGCTCGATCTCGTCGTCGCGGTACACACCGCCGTCGGAGAAGAACAGGACGAGCGTCGGCGCGGGTACCGGGTCGGCGCGTACGAAGTCCCGGACCTCGGCGATGACCTTCTGCTCCTCGTTCTGGATGCCGACCGCGCGCATGTCGACCTGTCCGGGGACCAGTCCTTTCGGGGGCTTCCTCCGCCCGAACAGGCTGACCTGTCCGACCCGCACGTGCAGCCGCAGCCACTCGGGCAGGTCGCCGATGGTCAGGTCGGGGAGCCGGGCCGGGTTCGAGGCGAAGGTCCACGCCTGCATCTCGCCGTCGTCGTCCAACTGCGCGGCCACGGCGGCCATGCGTTCGGTGACCCCCGCGACGGTGCCGCGTGAGTAGAGGCCGCTCATCGATCCGGAGGCGTCGAGGACGAGGATCACCCGGGCGGTCAGCCGGTCGAGGCCGTGCTTGCTCAGGCTGACGGCCACCTGCTGCTTGCGCAGCGACAGCCGCTTGCGCATGTCGACCGGCAACTGCTCCTCGCCCTTGGTGAGGCGCGGCGCTCCCCCGCCGGGAGCGGCGGCGGCCGGTGGCGTCCCGGGTTCGTCCACACTGATGCCGAAGTCCGTCGCCAGGCCGGCCAGCCCACTCGCGTACCCCTGGCCCACGGCCCGGAACTTCCACCCTCCGGCCCGCCGGTAGAGCTCCCCGCACACATAGGCGGTCTCCGGGCCGGCCGCCATGTCGAAGCGGGCCAGCTCCGCGCCCGACCCGGCGTCCAGCAGCCGCAGATGGAGACCGGGCACCTGCCCGAACGTGCCGCCGTCGGCCGAGGCGCACAGGGCGATCCGGTCCACCTCGGGGCCGAGCGCGGCGAGGTCGGCCTCCACCGTGCCGGAGCCGGTCCCCTTGCCCAGGTGGCGCACGGTCCCGGAGGCGTGCCTGGGCTGGTTGTAGAAGACGAAGTCGCCGTCCGAGCGGACCCGGCCGTCCGCGCCCAGCACCAGCGCGGAGGCGTCCACCTCGGGCACTCCGGGCCCGGCCGTCCAGCTCAGCACGGCCCGGACGGCGGATGGAGCCACCGGCATGTTGGCGCCCTTGCTCAGTGTCGTCACGCACCCAGTCTGCCTGCCGGGGCTCCGCGCGGTCGACCGGGGCCGCGACGGTCGCTCCGGAGCGGGTACGGACGTTCAGCCGGCGAGGGCCGCGTGGATCTGGCGGGTCGTCTGCGCGGCGACGCGCGGGTCGGTGGCGGCGTGGAAGGTGTAGGCGTTGAGCCCGGTGGCCAGGGCCCAGCCGCGCCCCCGCGTCCAGGTGGCGTCGTCCGGGCCGAGCGCCGCGCGGAAGGCCGCCCGGCTGTCCGCCGACAGCAGTGTGTACGCGATCATCATGTCGCGGGCCGGGTCGCCGAGGCCGAGCCCTCCGAAGTCGATGACTGCGCTGAGGCGGCCGTCGCGGGTCAGCAGGTTGCCGGTGTGGAAGTCGCCGTGCACCCAGACCGGGGGCCGGTCCCACGCGGGGGCGTCCAGTGCCGCGTCCCAGACCTTCGTCATGGCCCCGGCGTCGAACACGCCGTCCAGCGCGGCGATCGCCGCGCGCGTGGCCCGGTCCCGGCCGTGCAGGGAGTCCGTGGTGCCGTCGATGTCGGGGGTGAGCGGGTGGCCGCCGGGCTCGAAGCGTCGCAGGGCGGTCAGGAACCCGGCGAGCGCCACGGCGGTTTCGCGCGAGTCGCCCAGGGCCTCGACGGTGGCGGGCTCGCCGTCCAGCCAGCGGGTCACCGCCCAGGGCCACGGGTATCCGAAGCCCGGCTCCCCCACCGCGACCGGCGCGGGGACGGCCAGGGGGAGGTGCGGGGCGAGCCGGGGCAGCCAGGTGAGCTCCTTGCGGGCCTGCCCGATCGCACCGGCATAACGCGGCAGCCGCACGGAGAGTTCGCGGCCGAGCCGGTGGATCACATGGTCCGCGCCGGCCTGGGCGAGGCGTACCAGCGGCAGTCCTGCCCATTGCGGGAACTGGCTGTCGACCAGCCGTCTGACCAGCGGAGTATCGATCGCGGGGCGGTCGCTCGTGGCTGCCAACGGCGGTTCCCTGTCCTCGGCCCACTGCGCGCGGCGGGCGGTCCCGACCATCACACGGCGTCGCGCTCCCGTCTGTCGAGCCGTTTTCCGGGCCGTCCGCCGAGCCGTACGGCCACTTCCGGCCAGGGTGTCAGAATCGCGCCATGACTCAGCGCGCATCGGACCACGGCTACCTCCTGGACAACCAGCAGTCGGAGGCGGGCATCCGCTTCGGCGCGCTCTCGGAGCTCTTCGACCCGGTGACGTTCCGCCATGTCGACCGGTTGGGCATCGGGCCCGGCATGCGGTGCTGGGAGGTCGGTGCGGGCGGGCCGTCGGTGCCGCTCGGTCTGGCCGAGCGGGTCGGCCCGGAGGGGGCGGTGGTCGCCACCGACATCGATGTGTCCTGGACCGCGGGGGTCGCCGGCGGGGTGATCGAGGTGCGGGCCCACGACGTCGCCGCCGACCCGCCGCCCGAGGGCGGCTTCGACCTGGTGCACGCGCGGCTGGTCCTGGTGCACGTCGCCGACCGCGCGGAGGCGCTGCGGCGGATGGCCGGGGCGCTGCGGCCGGGTGGCGCGCTGCTGCTGGAGGACGCGGACCCGGGGCTCCAGCCGCTGCTGTGCCCGGACGAGTCGGGGCCGGAGCAGCGGCTCGCCAACCGGCTGCGCTCGGGCTTCCGGTCGCTGATGGCCGGGCGCGGCGCGGACCTGGAGTACGGCAGGACCCTGCCCCGGCTGCTGCGCGAGGCGGGGCTCGACGACGTCCGGGCGGACGCGTACTTCCCGGTCACCTCGCCTGCGTGCACGGTCCTGGAGGCGGCGACGGTGCGGCAGATCCGTGGCCGGCTCGTGGCGGCGGGGCTGGCCACCGACGAGGAGATCGACCGCCATCTGGCCAACGTCGGGACCGGCCGCCTCGATCTCGCGACCGCGCCGATGATCTCCGCGTGGGGGCGGCGCCCGCAGCAGCCGTGAGCAGGCGTCAGGCGGCCGCCTCCGCGCGCGCCAGGAGAGCCGGGAGCCCGGCGAGGAGCGGGGCCTCGCCGCACGCCGACGCGACGACCACCTCCTCCAGCGCCCACAGGTGCGCCCTGATCCGGGGCGGCGGGAGGTAGGCGGTGTCGGCGGTGAGCATGACGGCGAGGACGCCCTCCTCCTCGGTGACGTGGACGCAGTAGCGGCAGCCCAACTTCTCCTCGGTGGCCGGGAAGCCGAACGCGGTACGGGCCCGTGCCGCGCGCAGTTCCGCCGCGCCCGGCGGCGGGCCTTCGTCCGGCGGGCGTACGTGGAACCGCTGGTCGTTGTAGCAGCAGTACGGGTGCACGGCGGTGCCGCGCTCCCGGCCGACGCGTTCGCGCAGGGCCTCCCAGGCGACCGGGTCGTAGGAGGCGGCCCGGTAACCCGCCAGGGCCGCGCGCCAGGCCACGGGGAGGAGGTCCGTGAACCGTTCGGCGCCGGTCGTGTCGAGCAGGAACGGCGCGTCCTGGGAGAGCATCGCGACCAGGTCCCGCCGGTCCTCGGCGGCCCGGTTGGCCACGATGGGCATCATGGCCGCCGCCGAGTGCCCGCCCTCGGCGGCGGCCAGGGCGGCCAGGGCGGTCATCAGGACCGTCGATCCGCTGATCCGGTGCGCGGCCGCGAGCGTGTCCGTCGCCCTCATCAGTGCCTCGGACACCAGCCGGCCGCTCCAGAACCGGGGTGTGCGGGGCGCGGCGGCCTGCCGGGGGAACATCGTCGGCGGCATGGTCCGGTAAAAGCTCTCCCAGTGGGCGAGGGCCCGCTCGCTGCGGCGTACACCGGCCGGACCGTGCTGGTACCGGGCGAGGTCGAGGGGGTTGGTGCGCGGGGACCGCCCGGCCGAGCCCCGGCGCACCAGCAGCCGCAGGTCGCGTACCACCTGCTCGGCGGCGTGGCCGTCGGCCGCGAGGTGGCAGAGGACCAGGACCGCGTGCGTCACCCGGCCCCGGTGGCAGACGGCACCGACGCGCAGCGGCCACTCCCGCGCGTAGTCGAAGCGGGTGGCGGTGAGTTCGTCCAGGAGGGCGCGCGCGCCGGCCCCGGTCCGTGCCGGGTCGGGCTCGTCCACCACGGTGACCGGCAGCGCGCCGCAGTCGGTCAGCGACTGGCGGGGCTCGCCGTCCTCGCCGTCGTACAGCCTGGTGCGCAGCGCCTCGTGGCGCTCCATCAGGGCCGTGAGCGCGGAGGCGAACCGGGGCAGGTCCGTCACCCGTCCGCGCTCCCCCAGCGGGAGAAGGCGCCCGATGTTGAAGTAGATGTCGTTGGGCGCGGTACGCAGGATCGCGTTCCAGATCGCCCGCTGGCCCCAGGTGAGGGGGGCCGTGCCCGCTCTGTCGCCCGCGAAGGGGATGTGCAGGGTGCGGGCGGTGGCGAGGCCGTTCATCCCCTCACCAGCCCGGCCGCCAGACTCGTGACGCTCTCCTGGTAGAACGCCGGGTCGGCCAGGTCGAGTTCGATGCCGTACTCCTCCTCCAGGGTGTCGGCGAGCCGGAGGAACGCCAGGGAGGTGACGCCGAGTTCGGTGAGGGTGCCCCGGGCGGTGAGGATCTCGGCCGCGGCGAGCTGCCCGTCCATGGCGTCGCTGATCAGCTCGGCGAGCCGTGCGCGTGCCTCGGTGGCCGGGTCCTGGGCGGTGCTCAACTGTCCACCTCGCCGGCCAGTCGGCGGCGCAGGCTCAGGGGCCTGATGTCGGGCCACACCTGATCGACGTGGGCCACGCACTCCTCCTCGGTGCCGCTGAACCCTTCCGGCCGCCAGCCGGCGGGCAACGAGGTGCCTGCGGGCCAGAGGGCGTGCTGTTCCTCGTCGTTGACCGCCACCAGATAGCGGAGGGCGGGTGTGTTCACTGGTTCTCCTCGATGAGTGCGGCGACGCACGCGGCGACGCCGTGGACGGTGGGGCTGTCGAAGAAGACGTCGAAGGGCACGGAGACGCCGTACTCCTTGCGGATGCGGCCCGCGATGGCGGTGATGGTGAGGGAGTGACCGCCGAGGTCGAAAAGGTCCTCGTCGGCGTCGAGGTCGTCGAGATCCAGCACTTCCCGCCAGATGGCGAGGACGGTGGCGGTGACGCCTTCGTCGGCCCCCAGCGCAGGGGTCTCACGGGTGGTGGCCCGTGCACGCGGCGGTTCGGGCAGGGCGGCCCGGTCGAGTTTGCCGTTGGGGGTGAGCGGCATCGCGTCGAGGGCCACGTACGCGTCGGGCAGGGCCGCCGCCGGCAGCTTGCGGGCGAGGTGCTCGCGCAGGGTTTCGGGCGCCGGCGGCATGCCGGCCGGGTCGGGCACCACATAGGCGACCAGCCGTCCGGGCCCACCGTCCGGGGACTCCCGCAGCACCGTCACCGCCTGGTCGACCTGCGCGTGGCCGCCGAGGACGGTGTCGATCTCGCCGAGTTCGACACGGTGGCCGCGCACCTTCACCTGGGTGTCGGACCGGCCCGCGAAGGCGATGCGGCCGTCGGCGGTGAGCCGGACCAGGTCGCCCGTGCGGTAGAGGCGGGCGCCGGGCGGACCGAACGGGTCCGGGACGAAGCGGGAGGCCGTGAGTCCGGGGCGGCCCCGGTACCCGTGGGCGACACCGTCGCCGCCGATGTACAGCTCGCCGGTCAGCCCCTGCGGCAGGGGCTGGAGGCGGGCGTCCAGGACGTAGGTGCGGGTGTTGGCCAGCGGGCGGCCGATGGTGACGGGGTCTTCGGGTCCGAGCTCGGCGGCCGTGGACCAGACCGTCGTCTCGGTCGGCCCGTACACGTTGACCAGCCGGCCGACGGCGCTGCGCAGTTCGCGGGCGAGGGCGTCGGGCAGGGCCTCTCCCCCGGTCAGGGCCACCAGGTCCGGCGCGTGGAGCCCGGCGGCGAGCATGGTGCGCCAGCCGCTGGGGGTGGCCTGTACGTGGGTGAGACGGTGCCGTGCGACGAGTGCGGTGAGCGCGGTGCCGTCGCGGTGGCGGCCCTCCGGCACGAGGAC
Organism: Streptomyces sp. SAS_281; assembly: GCF_052542855.1. NCBI lineage: Bacteria > Bacillati > Actinomycetota > Actinomycetes > Kitasatosporales > Streptomycetaceae > Streptomyces > Streptomyces sp. SAS_281. The sequence continues at coordinate 13,204 of NZ_JBMNDO010000104.1, read as the reverse complement.
GACGGTGCCGCCCGTGACGAGGGGCAGGAAGAGTTCGACGGTGGAGATGTCGAAGGAGAGCGAGGTGAGCCCGAGCCATCGGCTGCCGGGGCCGGTGCCGGTGGTCTCCCGCAGGGCCGCGAGCAGGTTGGCGAGGGCCTCGTGCGAGACCTCGACCCCCTTGGGCACACCGGTGGAACCGGAGGTGTACAGCACGTAGGCCGGGTCCGTGAGGGAGGGCGGGGCGGGCGCCGCCGGGGCGTCGGGGAGCCGGTCCAGGTCGTCCGGCCCCGGGTCGGCGGCGGTCTCCAGCGTGATCCCGGAGTCGGCGCGGAGGAACGCCAGGCGCTCCGCCGGGTGGTCGGGGTCCAGCGGCAGGTAGGCGGCACCGGCGGTGAGCGCGCCGAGGGCGGCGACGAGTTGGGCGGCCGAGCGGGGCAGGGCGATGCCGACGAGGACGCCGGGGCCGGCCCCCTCGGCGCGCAGCCGGTGGGCGCGGCGGCGGACGGCGGCGTCGAGTTCGGCGTACGTGAGGGTGGTGTCGCCCTCGATGACGGCGACGGCGTCCGGGGTCGCGGCGGCCTGGGCGGCGAACAGCTCGGGCAGGGTGGCGCGGCCGTCCCGCGGGGTGCGGGTGGTGTCGGCGAGCAGCGTCGCGCGTTCCCGGGGCGGCAGGAGGGGCAGGCGGCCGAGGGCGGTGTCCGGTGCGGCCAGGGCTCCGTCGAGCAGGGTGAGGAAGTGTTCCAGGACGCGGGCGGGCGCCTCGCTCCCGAAGGCGGCGGTGCGGTACTGGAGGCTGCCTTCCAGGCTGTCGGGCCCGTCGACCAGGTGGAGGTGGGCGATGTTGCGTGCGGTGTGCGCGAAGCCGGTCCACTCGGTGCCCACTTCGACGCCCGGGCCGAAGTCGGCGGGCCGGGAGGTGGCGCGCCGGCGGTAGCTCAGGGAGACCGGGCAGAGGGCGGTGCGCGGGGTGAGCGCGCGCACCGCACGGCTGAGGGGGACGGTGCGGTGGGCGTAGAGGGCGCGCAGCCCGGCCCGGACCTCGTGGGCGAAGTCGGCGAAGGCGAGCTCCGGGCGCGGGTCGGTGAAGAGGGGCAGTTCGTTGACGCGCAGGCCGACCTGCCGGGGCTCGCCCGGCACGCGGGTGGAGAGTTCGATCGCGGTGGCGGGGGCGGTGTTGCCGTAGCGCAGCAGCAGGGCGTGCCAGGCAGACGTGAGGAGTTCGAACCGGGTGACGCCGAGCGCCGCGGCGCCGGTCACCAGGCGGGCGTGCCGTTCCCCGTCGCGCCGGAAGCCGCAGGCGCTGCCGGGGGCCGGGGCGACCGGGTCCGCGCGGTGGGCGGTGAGGCCGGGGAAGTCGGGCGCGGGGCTGTCGCGCCAGCGGCCGGCCCAGAAGCGGGCCGCGTCGCGGACGGCCGCCTCGGAGACGGGCGACGGGGAGGTCGGCGCCTCGGCGGCGGAGGGCTGCCGCTCCTCCCCCGTCACCGCCCGGTACGCACGGGCCAGTCCGGTGACCAGGAGGTCCTTGGACTCGCCGTCGAAGACGAGGTGGTGGGCGACCACGAGCAGCAGATGCCGGTCCGGGACGGTGCTGAACAGCGTGGCGCGTATCAGGGCCTCGCCCGGAGCGAAGCGGGCGGCGGTCTCCTCGTCGCGGAGCTTGCCGAGGTCGTCCGGCGCGGCGGTGACCAGCCGCAGGGGCGGTGCCTCGCCCGGGACCAGGCCGGGCCCGGCGGGATCGGTCCGGGCGGTGAGCACGGGGGTGGCCCGTACGCAGTCGCCCCAGGCCGCCGCCATGGCTGCCGGGTCCAGGGGGCCCTGGAAGCTCAGGGCCAGGCTGAGGTGGTATGCCGAACCGGTGTCGAGGGTCCGCTCGGTGATCCAGAGACCGTGCTGGGCCGGGTCGAGCGGGGCCGGTGCTTCGAAGGAGGGGGTCATGGGGTCGCCTCGTCGTCCAGGAGCCGGTGGAGTTCACGTTTGAGGACCTTGCCGCCCTCGTTGCGGGGCAGGGTGTCGCGGAAGAGGATCCGGGCCGGCAGCTCGTGCGCGGCGAGCCGGTCGAGCAGGAAGGACCGCAGCCGGGGCATGTCCGGTTCGCCCAGCCGGGGGACGACGACGGCGGCGACCACGCTGCCCAGTACGGGGTGCGGGATGCCGAAGGCGGCGGCGTCGGCGACGTCCGGGTGGGCGTGCAGGGCGTTCTCGACCTGGATCGTGGACACCTTGTGGGCGCCGGACTTGATGACGTCGCGCTCCCGGTCGAGCAGGTGGAGGTAGCCGTCCTCGTCGAGCCGCCCGATGTCCCCCATGCGCACCCAGCGGCCCCGGAAGACCTCGGCGCCCGCGTCGGGGGCGCCCAGGTAGGCGCGGGGCGCGGTGGGTGAGCGCAGCCAGATCTCGCCGGGCTCACCGGTGGCCGCCGGGCGCCCTTCGGTGTCGGTGACGCGCAGGTGGTCGAGTGAGGCGGGCCGGCCGGGCGAGTCGGGATGGTCGGGGTCGAAGAGCAGGGTGATCTGGGCGGGCGCGGCCTCGGTCGAGGTGTAGTAGTTGACGATCTGCGCCCCGGGGAACGCCTGCGACAGCCGCAGCGCGACGGGTTGCGGGAGTGCGGCCGCCGTGGAGCCGACCAGCTTGACCGTGCTGAGGTCGCTGCGGGTGAGGGCGGTGGACGCGAGCAGTTCGATGGCGGTGGCCGGCACCAGGAAGACGCTGCCGACCGCGTGCTCCTCGATGAGCCGGGCGAACCGCAGCGGGGTGAACTGCGGGGCGGCGACACCGGTGGCCGCCGTGTCCAGGCAGTTCACGAGCATCGTCTGTCCGGCGTTGGTGCCGATCGGGAAGGCGTGCAGGAAGGTGCGCGAGTGACGCAGGGGCCGGCGGCGTTCGTCCAGGGTGCAGCCGTGGGCGAGGTTGGCGTGGCTGGCCCGGACGCCCTTGGGGAGGCCGGTGGTGCCCGAGGTGTAGAGGTACTGCGCGGGTGCGGACGGGTCGGGGAACGGCAGCCCGTCCCCGGCCCCGGTCCCGAAGTCGTCGCAGGTCGCCCGCCATACCCTCGCGGGCAGCCGGGGCGGCGGCCCCCCGTCACCGTGCAGGACTCCCGCGCACCGGCTGTCCTCGACGATGTGCGCGGTGGCGGCCGGGGCCAGCCGGTCGGACAGGGGTACGGCGATGCCGCCCGCCCACTGCACCCCGCAGTAGGCGACCGCGTAGTCGGTCCACTCCGTACTGCCGTAGCGCAGCCCGACCGGGTCGCCGGGGCGCAGACCGTGGGCGAGCAGGCCGTGGGCGAGGGCGGCGGCCCGGTCGCGCCAGGTGCCGAAGTCCAGGGCGTGCGGCCCGTTGCGGAGGGCGACGCGGTCCGGGTGGAGGGCGGCGCGGTGGACCAGCAGTTCGATCAGGGAGCGCGGGGGCGCGGCGGGGTTCACCGGTCGGCCCGGGCGGGAACGGGCGCGGAGGCGGCGAGGGCGGCCGCGCGTTCCCGGAGTCCGATGAGGTCGTCGGGTTCGGCGTCCGGCACCTCGCGGTCGAAGCGGGCGAGGACCGGCAGCCGCAGGGCCAGGGCCACCAGTGCCAGCATGACCAGGCAGCACAGCAGGTACATCAGCCCGATCCCGCGCCCCGGCCCCGTGCCCAGCACCCTTCCCACGCTGCCGGCCAGCGCCCCGCCGTCGGCCAGCAGCGGGTCGAACAGCCGGGCGCCCAGGGGCGCGACGAGCCCGTGGCCGATGGGCAGGGTGGACCAGGCGACCATGGTGTTCAGGGCGAAGACGCGGCCGTGGAAGCGCTGCGGGACCTTGACCTGGACGATGGTCGAGTAGACCCCGTTGACCAGGGTGATGGCGCAGGACATCCCGAAGGCCCCGGCACCGATCACCCAGAGGTCGGCCCGCAGCCCCGTCACCGCCCCGGCCAGGGCGAACACCCCGGCCAGCGCGAGCATGCCGCGCACCCGGTGTCTGCGCGGTCCGCCCCACACCCCCATGATCAGCCCGCCCGCCACGGCCCCGGCCCCGCCCGCCGTGGCCACCGCGGCCGCCCCGTCCAGGGTGTCGAAGGACAGCACCAGGGGCGTCACCAGCAGGAACAGCGGCGACAGGAAGAGGTTGAGCGCGGCGAACCACAGGAGCATCGAGCGGAAGCCCCGGTGCCGCCAGGTGTAGGCGAAACCCTGCTTGATCTCCTCGATGACCGGCTCTCGGCGGGTCCAGGGCAGGGCGCGGGGGAACCTGACGCAGACGAGTACGGCGACCGCGACCACGTAGCTCGCGATGTCGAGGATCAGGATGCCGCGCAGACCGATGCCCGCCATCAGCGCCACCGCGATCAGGGGCACGACGAACTGCGCCGTGCCGAAGGCGAGTTGGACGATTCCGTTGGCGTGACCGAGATAGCGCTTGGGGACGAGTTGCGGAATCGCCGAGCTGTACGCCAGCCGCTGGAAGGTGAGCGCCACCGAAAGGCCGCCCAGCAGCACGTACAGATACCAGGTGTCCAGCGCGCCGCCGAGCAGCAGACAGAGCATGGCCACCTGGCTGAGCCCCGCCGCGAGGTCGCCCGCGAGCATGACCTTGCGCCGGTCGAACCGGTCCACGACGGCACCGGCCAGCGGGCCGACGAGGATTCCGGGCAGCATCGCGACGACCGAGTACAGCGCGAACCGGGCGAGTGAACCGGTCTCCAGCAGGATCCAGATGGGCAGGGCGAACTCCGTGAGCGCGGAGCCCACGATCGACCCCAGCTGCCCCAGCACGACGGCGAGGAAGCGTGCGGCACCCGGCGCGGGGGCGCCCGGGACCGGTACCTCACCGCCGTCCACCGGGCCGGCCTCGGCGTCATCCGGCGGCCCGGTCTCCGCCTGGAACCACCAGGCCGCGTCCGGCGAGCGCGCGGGCAGGGTTTCGGTGGTCTCCGCGCGGATCGCCTCGTGGACCTTCGTCACGGCTTCGGCGACCTCGGCGGCCCGGTACTTCACGAAGAAGTGGCCGCCCTGGTCGATGACCGCGACCGCCGAGCGCTCCGCGAGGAGCAGCCACTCCCGGTAACGCTCCTGGTAGAAGTCGGCGGCCGGATCGCGGTCGCCGACGAGCGACACCAGCGGGGCGCGCAGCCTCGGAGCTCCCGCCTCGACGTCCGCGATGGCCCCGGTGAAGTACTCCTCGGCGGCCTGGCTGTCGCGGCGCATGTTGCCCACGATGAACTCGGTCTGCTCCCGATCGAGCTGGGAGGTGTCCACACCCATGCCCGTGAGCCAGTTGACGTACACCCGGTTGCCCAGCAGCGACTCCGGGGACGCCACCTTGGAGAGGGCGCCGAGCACTCGTCCGCGCGGCTTGGCGAAGGGGAACTGCGCCCCCGCGTAGACCGCTTCGAGCTCGCGGCCCGAGGCCTCCAGCAGCCGGGCGGTCGCCACGGCCAGCGCGGTGCCGACACCGCAGTGCCCGTACACGATCAGCGGGCCCCGGACCCGGTCGCGTATCTCGGCGGCCAGGTTCTCCGCGAGTTCCCCGAACGGCAGGTGTTCCTCCGTCACACCGACGTCATGGCCCGGTATGGCGACGGACCACAACTCGTAGCCCTCGGGCAGGAGATCGGCGACGGGCTGGTACACGACCGCGCTGCCCCCGCCGTACGGGACACAGACCAGGGTGGCGCGCAGGCGTCCGGCCGGGGCCTGCGGGGTGAGGCGGTGCAGCAGCCGGCGGGGGCCCCGGGCGTCCTCGGGGGTGTCCGCCAGCGCGGCGAGGTCCCTGACGGTGCGGCAGGTGAACAGGTCCATCACGCTGACCGGCCGGGCGCCCGCCTCCGGGAGCAGCTTGCGGGCGCGGGCGACGACCTGGGTGGCGAGGAGCGAGTGGCCGCCCAGGTCGAAGAAGTCCTCGTCCACACCGACCTCGTCCAGCCCGAGCACCTCGGACCAGACCGTGGCGAGCACCCGCTCCGCCGGGGTCCGGGGCGCACTGGCCGCGCCGGACGTCCGGTGGACCTGGGGGGCGGGCAGCCCCCGGCGGTCCAGCTTCCCGTTGGGCGTGAGGGGAAGGGCGGGCAGGGCGGTGAAGGAGGCGGGCACCATGTAGTCGGGCAGCACCTGCTTGAGCGCGGCGCGCAGTTCCTGCGGGTCGGGCGGGGGCTCCTCTCCGGCGGTGACGAGGTAGGCAGCGAGCCGCTTGTCGCCCGGGGTGTCCTCGCGTACGACGACGGCCGCCTCCCTCACCGGGGGCAGGGCGCGCAGAGCGGACTCGATCTCTCCGGGTTCGATGCGCAGGCCGCGCAGTTTGACCTGCTGGTCGATGCGGCCGAGGTGTTCCAGGGCCCCGTCGGGGCGGCGTCTGCCCAGGTCACCGGTGCGGTAGAGCCGCGATCCCGGCGGGCCGTACGGGTCGGGGACGAACCGGCAGGCGGTGAGCCCCGGTCGCCGGTGGTAGCCGAGCGCGACCCCGGTCCCGGCGATGTGGATCTCACCGGGGGCGCCCGGGGGCACCGGCCGCAGCGCCCGGTCCAGGACGTGGAGGCGGATGTTGTCGACCGGGAAGCCGATGGGGACCGCGTCGGACGGCCCCTGGCACTCCCAGGCCGACACGTCGACCGCCGCCTCGGTGGGCCCGTACAGGTTGGCCAGGGCGCAGCCGGGCAGCGTCTCGTGGAAGGCGCGCGCCGCATCGGGCGGCAGCGCCTCGCCGCTGCACACGACGCGGCGCAGTGCCGTGCACCTGCCCGCGCCCTCCTCGGCGAGGAAGAGCGGCAGCATCGAGGGGACGAAGTGGGCGACGGTCACGGGCGCGGAGCGGATGAGTTCGGTCAGGTAGGCGGCGTCCTTCTGGCCCCCGGGACGGGCCAGCACGAGGCGCGCGCCGGTCATCAGCGGCCAGAAGAACTCCCAGACGGAGACGTCGAACCCGGCCGGCGTCTTCTGGAGCACGGAGTCCTCGGGGCCGATGGGGTAGCTCCGCTGCATCCACAACAAGCGGTTGACGATGGCGCGGTGGGTGTTCGGCACACCCTTGGGCCGGCCGGTGGAACCGGAGGTGTAGATGAGGTAGGCGGGATCGTCGGGTGCCGGAGAGCTCACCGATGCCGTGGGAGCGCTCCCGCGATGCGGATCGTCAGGATCGTCGTCCTCGAGGAAGAGGACGGCAGCCCGGCAGTCCCCGGGGACGGGGACGGATCGCTGGGTCAGAACCACCCGCGCGCCGCTGTCGTCCAGCATGAACGCGAGCCGTTCGGGCGGGTACTCGGTGTCGAGCGGGGTGTAGCAGGCACCGGTGCGCAGGACGGCGAGGAGCGCGGCGACCAGTTCGGGGGAGCGTTCCGCGCCGACGGCGACGACGTCACCGGGGCCGGTGCCCGCCGCGACGAGCCGGGCCGCGATGCGGTCGGCAGCTGCGTCGAGTCCGGCGTAGGTGAGGCTGCGGCCGCCTGCTGTCACGGCGGTGGCATCGGGGCTGCGCGCGATCTGCTCGGCGATGAGGGAGACCAGGGTGGCGCCGGCCGGTACCGGGACCTCCGTGCGGTTGAAGTCCTGGATCTCCAGGGCGCGTTCGCGGTCGGAGAGCAGGTCGAGTCCGGACAGTGGCACGTCCGGGTTGTCGGCCACCGCGTGGAGCAGCCGGTCGAGGTGGGCGGCGAGCCGGGCGATGTCCTCCTCGGCGAAGAGGTCGGTGTTGTAGTTGAAGGCGCCGCGCAACCCGTCCGGCCACTCCATCAGGAAGAGTTCGATGTCGAAACGGGTGCCGGAGGCGCGCAGGCCGTAGGTCTCCACATCGAGCCCCGGGCCGGCGGCTGCCTGGCGCCCGGTGGCGTAGTTCTGGACGGCGAGCACCGCCTGGAAGACCGGGGAGCGGGAGACGTCGCGTGCCACGTTCAGCTCGGTGACCAGCTGGGCGAACGGCAGCTCCTGGTGGGCGTACGCCTCCAGACACGTCTCGCGGGTGCGCTCCACGAGCTCAGCGAAGGTGGGGTCGCCGTCGAGCCGGGCGCGCAGTGCCAGGACGTTTACGAACATGCCGACCAGGCCCTCGAGTTCCGGTTCGGGACGGCCGGCGACGGGTGATCCGACGGCGAAGTCGCGCTGGCCGCTGAACCGGGCGAGGAGTTCCTGGAATGCGGCGAGCAGCACCATGTGGACCGTGGCGCCGTGCGCCTTGCCGAGGGCGGCGAGCCGGTCGAGGAGCGCACGCTCCACCTGGAATCCGTAGCCGGCCCCGTCGAAGGTCTGCCGCGCCGGGCGGGGCCGGGCGGTGGGCAGGACGAGCGGTTCCACTCCGGCGAGCTCGTCCGCCCAGTAGGCGACTTCGGCGGTGAGCGCGTCCCCGGTCAGCCGGTCGCGCTGCCACTGGGCGAAGTCGCCGTACCGCACGGGCAGTTCCGGCAGGGGATCGTCGTCCCCCTCGACGCGGGCCGCGTAGCAGCGCAGGATCTCGGAGATCAGGATCTCGCTGGACCAGCCGTCGCTGACGCTGTGGTGGACGACGAGCAGCAGGATGTGGTCGCGGTCGGCCACGCGTACGAGCAGGCTGCGCAGCAGAGGGCCGGCGGCCAGGTCGAAGGGCTCTGCCCCCGCCTCGTCCACGAGTCGCGCGGCATGCTCCTCGTCCTGAGCCTCGACGAGGGGCGGCGGCGCGGGCGCGGGCTCGGCGATCTCCAGCACCGGGCGGCCGTCGTCGGTCGCCGGGTAGCGGGAGCGCAGCGTCTCGTGCCGGGCGGTGACGGTGTCCAGGGCGTGGGCCAGCGCCTCCTGGTCCAGTTCGCCGCGCAGCCTGCGTGCGACGGGGATGTTGTACGCGGCGGTGCCGGGTGCGAACTGCTCCATGAACCACAGGCGTTCCTGCGCGAAGGAGAGCGGCGGCACGGCACCCTCGGGTCTCCGCGGGACGACGGGGCGGGACGCGGCGGTCCGGCCCGCTTTGAGCCGGCGGCTGAGCAGGGCGCGCTTGGCGTCGGAGAGGCCGGCGGGGGATGTGGTGGTGTCGCTCATGACGGCGTACCGGTTCCTTCCAGGGTGGCGCCGTCAGAAGCGAGGAGGGCGGCTGCCTCCTCCTCCGACAGGGCGTCGATCTCGGCCGTCAGGGCGGCCTCCACCGCCTCGGCGAAGGCGGCGACCGTGCGGTGGGTGAACAGGGTGCGCAGAGGGACGGTGAGTTCGGCGGTGGCCCGGACGCGGGCGATGACCCGGGTGGCGAGCAGGGAGTGCCCGCCCAGCTCGAAGAAGTCGTCCAGGGCGCCGACCCGGTCGATGTCCAGCACCTCGCGCCAGATCTCGGCGACCAGCTCCTCCGCCTCGGTGCGCGGGGCCAGATAGCCGGCGCGGAGTTCGGGACGCCGCTCGGGGGCGGGCAGGGCCGCGCGGTCCAGTTTGCCGTTCGGGGTGAGCGGCAGCCGGTCCAGGACGAGGACGGCGGCAGGCACGAGGTGGGCCGGTAGGAGCGCTCCCACGGCGCTTCGCAACTCCCCCGGATCCAGCGCATCGGCAGCGGCGACGACGTAGCCCACCAGCGTGTCGCGGTGCGCGACCACCGCCGCTTCGGCGACCCCGGGCTGTGCGAGCAGCGCGCTCTCGGTCTCGCCGGGCTCGACGCGGTAGCCCCGCACCTTGAGCTGGCCGTCCAGCCGGCCCAGGAACTCCAGGGCACCGTCGGGTCTGCGCCGCACGAGGTCGCCGGTCCGGTAGCGGCGGGAGCCGGGCGGGCCGTACGGGTCGGGGACGAAGGCGCGCGCGGTGGCACCGGGCCGGCCGGTGTAGCCGTAGGTCACCCCGGTGCCGCCGAGGAGGAGTTCGCCCGGGGTGCCGGGCGGGACCGGGCCGCCGTACTCGTCGCACACGGTGGCGGTGACGCCGCCGATCGGGGTCCCGATGGGCGGCCGGGCCCTGGTGTCCGCGTCGCCGAGGTCGGCGGTCGTGGCGATGACGGTGGTCTCGGTGGGGCCGTAGGAGTTGACCAGGCGTACCCGGTCGCCGAACCGCTCGCGCCAGGCGCCCACGGCGGCGGCCTGCACTTGGTCGGCGCCCAGGATCACCAGGCGCAGCCCGTCCGGCCAGGCGACGACGTCCGGGTCGCCCACCAGGTGCTGCCAGTACGGGGTGGGCAGGTCCATGACCGTGACGTCGGCGGTGAAGTCCTCGGTCAGCTGGTCGGGCAGGGTGGCGCCGGCGTCGGCCACCACGAGGGTGGCACCGGCCGCCAGCGCGGGGAACAGTTCCTCGGCGCAGGTGTCGAAGCTGAGCGAAGCGCAGTGCAGGACGCGGTCCCCGGCGGTGATCCCGTACCCCTCGCGCATCCAGCGGACCCGCTCGGCCAGCGCCCGGTGCGGCACGACGACACCCTTGGGCTCGCCGGTCGAGCCGGAGGTGTAGACGAGGTACGCGGGGTCCTCGGGAAGGGGCACGGCGCGGCCCTCCCCCGCCGGACCGCTGCCGACCTCGTCCTCCACGTACAGGACGCGGACGCTCCCGGGCAGCTCGGGCGGTGCGGTGGCGCGGGAGGTCAGGACGGTGCGGGCGCCGCTGTCGGCGACCATGTACGCGATCCGGGCGGGCGGGTAGTCGGGGTCCAGGGGGAGGTAGGCGGCACCGGCGCGCCACGCGGCGAGCATCGCCACGACGGCCTGCGGTCCGCGCGGCAGCAGCACGCCCACGGTGTCCCCGCGCCGCACCCCTTCGGCGGTCAGCCGTCCGGCCAGCCCACCCGCGCCGTGCCACAGCCCGGCATACGAGAGTGAGGCGTCGCGCCCCCGCAGGGCCTCGCCGCCGGGGCGTTCGCGTACGGTCCGGGCGATGGCGTCGTGCACGGTGGACGGGCCCTCGGACAGGGCGGGGCCCCGCCCTGCCGCGTCCAGCGCGGCGCGCTCGGGCTCGTCCAGCAGCGGCAGGAGGCGGACCGGGGTGTCCGGTCCGTCCGCCGCTCCGCGCAGCAGCGTCTCGAACCAGCGCGCGAGGCGGGCCACCCGGTCCCCGTCGAGCAGGTCCGTGCGGTAGCCGAAGACGGCGACCACGTCCTCGCCGTCCCGGCGCACGTCCAGGGTGAGGTCGAACTTGCAGGCCCGCATGGAAGGGTCGAGTTCGGTGCAGCCCAGACCGGCGAAGGACGCGTCGCGCAGCAGGCCGGCGTCCTGGGTGTGCACGGTGAGCATCGTCTGGAAGAGGGGGGTGCGTCCGGGGTCACGGTCCAGGCGCAGGGATTCGGCCAGTTCCTCGAAGGGGACGCGGTCGTGGGCGAAGGCGCCGAGCACCGTGGTGCGGGCCCTGCGGAGCAGGTCGGCGAAGGTGGGCGTCCCGGACAGGTCGGAGCGCAGGACCAGGGTCCGCGAGAAGTAGCCGATGGCCTGTTCGGCGTCGGGGCCCGAGCGGCCCGCCGTGGGAACGCCGACGCAGAAGTCGCGTTGCCCGGTGCAGCGGTGCAGGGTCGCCTGGTAGGCGGCGAGCAGCACCATGAACGGGGTGCAGCGCCGCGCCCGGGCCAGGGCGTCGATCACGGGCCCGGCGCCGGTGAGGAGCTGGGTGTGGAAGGCGCCCTCGGGCGAGGGGTGTTCGGGGCGGGGGCGGTCGAGGGGCAGTTCCAGGGCGGGCGCGCCGTCCAGGCGTTCCCGCCAGTAGGCGAGGGCTTCGCGCGCCTGCGCCTCGTCCGCGTGCCGCTCCTGCTCGGACGGGTGCGGGGGCGGTGCGGGCAGGTCGGCGGTGCCGCCGCGCAGGTGTGCGGTGTAGTGCGCCGCCAGTTCGTCGCGCAGGATGTTGAGGGACCAGCCGTCGGCGACGATGTGGTGCAGGACCACGCACAGGACGTGCTCGGCGTCTCCCGTGCGGAACAGGGCGACGCGCAGCAACGGGCCCCGGGCGAGGTCGAAGGCGCGGTTCGTGCGCTCGGCGATCAGCGCTTCGAGCCGGTCGCCTCCACCGCGCACGTCGCGGTATTCCACGTCCACCGGGCCCGGCGCGGCCACCAGCGCGGCCGGTTCGCCGTCCTCGGCGGGGAAGCGGCTCCGCAGCGCCTCGTGCCGGGCCGTCACCGCGTCGAAGGCCGCGCGCAGGGCGGGCTCGGACAGTTCTCCGGAGAGACGCAGGACGAGCGGGATGTTGTAGGAGGCGTCGTCGGGGTCCATCTGGTGCAGGAACCACAGACGTTTCTGGCCACGCGTCAGGTACGACTGGACGGCCTGGGTACTCATCCGACTCCCTCGGCGCGCACGCCGAGCGGCGTGGTGTGCGGTTGCTTCAGGTCAATGGGGACGTGTGGAGCATGTGGGGGACGGAGCGACGCGACGGCACGGGGATACCGCGGCGGCCGAACGGTCTCGCCAACGGCGAGATCCGGTCATTCACGGCTTCAGGTGTTGCGATGTTATGAACAGCACACGCGTCCGTCAATGCAAGACCTGTACACACAAACGGAGTTGTGAAATCCGACCCTCGTCCGTGCCCGGCCGATGAAACCACTCCCGGCCCCGGCCGGGCATTCATCCCTTCGGCTGGATCTCGGGCACACTTTGCGCCTTTCGCGTCCTTCCGGGTGGTGAATGGGGGCGTGCGACAGCAAACCCCCCGGCCCGAGGAGTGTGGACCATCATGAACAACGCGGACAGCGCGTCGCAGAGCGTACAGACGATGTATGCCGAGCGGTTCGCCACCGATCTCACCGACAACCGTGCGGAGCAGGAGGAGCTCACCGCGCAGATCGAGCGGCTGCGGGCCCGCCTGGAACAGCTCAGGGTGGACGAGACCTGGCTGACCGGGATGCAGGCCGCACTGCCGGGAGAGACGGCGCCCCCTCGGCCGCGTCGCGCCCCGCGCACCGGGAAGAAGACCGCGGAAGATGACACCCCCGCCGGCACACCCGTCCCGGCCCCCCGGCCCGCCGGACGCGCGAAGGCGAGGCCGCCCCGGGCCAGGGCCGGCGGCAAGAAGGCGGCGCCCACGGCAGGCGCTCCCCTGCACCAGCTCATCCGCGCCCTGATGCCCCTGGGCGAACCGCGCCTGGTACGCGAGGTGCACGCGGATCTGACCAAGGCGCACCCGGAGCGCGGCACCTCGGTACAGGTGGTGCGGAACACCCTGGAGACCCTGGTGAAGCGGGGCGTCGTCGGCAAGGGCATCCAGAAGGGCACGGCGATGTACACCGCGACGGCACCGGCCGCGTCCGAGGGCGGCGAGGCCCCGGTGGCCGGCTGAGAGGCACGAGGCCGTGACACACGTCCGGCCCCCGGGGAGCGTGTTCCCCGGGGGCCGGACGGTGGTACC
>NZ_JBMNDO010000103.1:0-28419 GCF_052542855.1 Streptomyces sp. SAS_281 | reverse complement strand
CTGAGGCCCCCCAGGCCCTCAGCCTCCGTATACGTGCGGGGCGAGGGTCCCGACGAACGGGAGGTTGCGGTACTTCTCCGCGTAGTCCAGCCCGTAACCGACGACGAACTCGTTGGGAATGTCGAAGCCGGTCCACTTGCAGTCGAGCGCGACCTTGGCCGCGTCCGGCTTGCGCAGCAGGGTGCAGATCTCCAGCGAGGCGGGCTCGCGCGAGCCCAGGTTCGACATCAGCCAGGACAGCGTCAGGCCGGAGTCGATGATGTCCTCGACGATCAGGACGTGCTTGCCCTTGATGTCGGTGTCCAGGTCCTTGAGGATCCGGACGACACCGGAGGACTGGGTGCCCGCGCCGTACGAGGAGACGGCCATCCAGTCCATGGTGACGGGGGTGGACAGCGCACGCGCCAGGTCCGCCATGACCATGACGGCACCCTTGAGGACCCCTACGAGGAGCAGGTCCTTGCCGGCGTACTCCGCGTCGATCTTCGCGGCCAGCTCCACGAGCTTCGCGTCGATCTCTTCCTTGGTGAGGAGCACCGACTGAAGGTCGGTGCCCATGTCCTTCTCGTTCACCCGCGTCTCTTTCTGTGCCTGCCCGGTCCGGGGGTGGAGCCCCGGGCCTGCGCGGCCGCTCGCCCTGCTCGTCAGCCGCTCGTGCGTCAGCTCTGCCGGATGACCAGTCTGCCACCCTGCCGCAGGGCTTCGACGCGGCCGGGGAGGTTGATGGCCTGCTGGCCGCGCCAGCCGGTGACCAGGCGGTCCACTTCCTCGATGTGCCGGGCGAAGAGCGAACCGGCCGGGGATCCCGCCTCTATGGCGGCCCGGCGCAGCACCCGGCGGCGTACGGCGGGGGGCAGCGCGTACAGCTTGGCGCACTCCAGCCGGCCGGCCTCGTCGCGTACGTCACGGTCGGCGGCGGCGGCCCAGGTGTCGAGGGCGTCGGCGTCGTCGCGGGAGAGCTGGGCCGTACGGGCGAGGGCTTCGACCACGCCCTTGCCGAGGGCCTTCTCCAGCGCCGGCAGGCCCTCGTGGCGCAGCCGGGAGCGGGTGTAGGCGGGGTCGATGTTGTGGGGGTCGTCCCAGACGGGCAGGGACTGGGCGAGGCAGGCGGTCCGGGCGGTCTGCCGGTCGAGCTGGAGGAAGGGGCGGCGGTAGCGGCCGGCCGGGCCGGAGGCGGCGGCCATGCCGGACAGGGAGCGGATGCCGGAGCCGCGGGCGAGGCCCAGCAGGACGGTCTCCGCCTGGTCGTCGCGGGTGTGGCCGAGGAGGACGGCGGCGGCGCCGTGGCGCTCGGCGGCGGTGTCGAGCGCGGCGTAGCGGGCGTCGCGGGCGGCGGCCTCGGGACCGCCCTCGCGGCCGACGTGGACGGCGACGGCCTCGACGGGGCCGAGGTCCATGGCGGCGAGCCGGGCGGCGACCTCGGCGGCGCGGGTGTCGGAGCCGTCCTGGAGGCCGTGGTCGACGGTGACGCCGCCGGCCCGGACGGGGAGTTTGCGGGCCTCGAAGGCGAGGGCGGAGGCGAGCGCCATGGAGTCGGCGCCGCCGGAGCAGGCGACGAGCACCAGGGGGGTGTCGGGGCGGTCGGGAAGCGTGCCGAGGCGGCTGCCCGAGCCGGCCCGGGCGAGCTCGGGGTGCGGGGCGCGCCCGGCGCGTTCGGTCTGTGCGGCGTGTTCGGCGATGACGTCGTGGAGTACGCGGCGGACCGCCAGGCGTATCGCCGCGACCGCAGGATGGGGACCCATGTCCGGTGCCCTTCGTGAGGTTCTTGAGGGGTGTCTCGGAGTGCCGGGACGGGAAGGAGTGCCGTCACTCAGAGTGCATCGATGGTGACAGAGCAATGCCGTTCATCGAGCATTGCACGCCTTCCCATGCCCCTACGGTCCCTCGGATGGGTGATTACCGGCGCGTTGCCTTCGTACCGGGGCCCTTGATCACGACTCTGCCTTACGGTGCACCCTCGCGATCCAGTCCGCGGGGCGGGCGATCTCCGCCTTGGTCGGAAGGGTGTTGGGCGAGGTCCACACCCGGTTGAAGCCGTCCATGCCGACCTCGTCCACGACGGCCCGCACGAAGCGTTCGCCGTCCCGGTACTGGCGCAGCTTGGCGTCGAGGCCGAGCAGCTTGCGCAGGGCCTGGTCGAGGCGGCTCGCGCCGCGGGCGCGGCGCTGCTGGAACTTCTCGCGGATCTCGGCGACGGAGGACACCACCTCGGGGCCGACGCCGTCCATCACGTAGTCGGCGTGTCCTTCGAGGAGGGACATGACGGCGGTGAGGCGGCCGAGGATCTCGCGCTGGGCGGGGGTCTGGACGAGCTCGACCAGGCTGCGGCCGCCGTCCTCGTCGGACTCGCCCTCGGGCCGGCCGCCGGCGAGGGACTGGGCGGCCTCGCGCAGCCGCTCCAGGAAGGTCATCGGGTCGACGTCGGTCTCGTCCAGGAAGGACTGGATCTCGCCCTGGAGGTGGTCGCGGAGCCAGGGCACCGCGGTGAACTGGGTGCGGTGGGTCTCCTCGTGGAGGGCGACCCAGAGCCGGAAGTCGTGCGGGTCCGCCGCCAGCTCGCGTTCGACGTGGACGATGTTCGGCGCGACGAGCAGGAGGCGGCCGCCGCCGTCGGCGGAGGCGGGGAGATCGCGGGTGGCGGGGGCGAACGTCTCGTACTGGCCGAGGACGCGGGAGGCGAGGAAGGACAGCAGCATCCCGACCTCGACGCCGGTGACCTTGGAGCCGACCGCGCCGAGCACGGCGCCGCCCGCGCCGCCGGTGCGCCGCCCCTCCATCTTCTCCAGGAGGGGGCGCAGCAGTTCGCGGAAACCGGCGACGTTGGCCTTGATCCAGCCGGCGCGGTCCACGACGAGGACGGGGGTGTCCTCGGGCTCGGTGCCCTCGGGGATCATCCGGGTGAAGGCGCGGACGTGCTCCTCCGCCGCCTTCGCGTGCCTGCGCAGCTCCGCGACGACCTCGCGGGCCTCCTCGCGGCTGATCTCGGGGCCCGGCCGCACAAGCCGGGTCGCGGTCGCGACCGCGAGGTTCCAGTCGACCATCCCTGCACCACCGATGCTCGTCATGCGTCAACCGTACGTGCTCTGCCCTTGGTGCGGTGAGGTGTTGACGCGGTCATCGCTTGCCGGCGCCGAGTGCGGTGGCGAGTTTGTCGAGGGCCTTCTGGGCCTCGGTGGGGGCGGTGGTGCCGGAGGCGAGGAAGGCGAAGGCGAGGAGCCGTCCCCGGGTGTCCACGACCGTGCCGGCGAGGCTGTTGACGCCGGTGAGGGTGCCGGTCTTGGCGCGGATGAAGCCGGTGCCGCCTGCCTTGCTGGTGTAGCGGCTGCTGAGCGTGCCGCTGAAGCCCGCCACGGGGAGGCCGGTGAGGACGGGGCGCAGTTCGGGGTGGGCGGGGTCGGCCGCCCGGGCGAGGAGGCCGGCGAGCAGGGCGGCGGTCACCTTGTCCCGGCGGTCGAGCCCGCTGCCGTCGGCGATGTCCACGCCCTTGAGGGGCAGACCGATCTTCTTGAGGCGGGTGGTGACGGCCCGTCGGCCGCCCTTGAAGTCGGCGGGCTGCCCGGCGGCGATGGCGGTCTGCCGGGCCAGGGCCTCGGCGATGTCGTTGTCGCTGTTGGTCAGGGCGCGTTCGACCAGGCCGGAGAGCGGGGCGGAGAGGTGGGTGGCGACGGTGCGGGACTTCTTGGCGGGGCGGCCGGGGGCGGGGGCGCCCTTGATGGTGACGCCGGCCTTGCCGAGGTATCCGGCGAAGGCGCGGGCGGCGTCGCCGGCCGGGTCCTCGGTGCGCGGGGCCGGGCCCCTGGCGGAGTCGTCCTGGCGGCCCTCGTTCAGCATCAGGGCGCTCATGGGCGCGATGTTCTCGTTGGGGCCGATCGGGTGGTGCGTGGGCCCCGAGTAGGCGGAGGCGTCGTAGCGCAGGCGTACGGAGGGGGCCTCGGCGTCCTTGAGGGCGCGGGCGGTCCCGGTGGCCAGGGCGCGCAGGGCGGCCTTGTCGAGGGTGGGGTCGCCGCCGCCGACGAGGGTGACGGTGCGCAGGTCGTCGGAGGCGCGCACGGTGGTGGGGATGCGGTGGGCGGGACCGAGGGCGCCGAGGGCGGCGACGGTGGTGGCGATCTTGACGGTGGAGGCGGGCGTCATGGGGGCCTCGGCGCCCTTGCCGTAGAGCCGTTCGCCGGTGGCGGTGTCGATGACGACGGCGGCGCGGCGGGTGCCCAGCGCGTCGTTCTCCAGCAGCGGGTCCAGGACGGCGCGCAGGTCGCGGGGGGTGCCGGCCGGGGCGTTCGCCGGGCCGGTGCCGGTGGCGGACAGGGCGGCGAGGACGGCGGGGGCGCTGGGGGCGGGGGCGGGGCCCTCGGGATCGCCGGCGTCGTGATGTGCGCCACCTGTGCGTTCGGCGGCGGTCGCCCGGTCCCGCTCGGCCTTACGCTGACCCGAGTCCCAGGGTCCGGTGGCGAGGACGGCGCCGGCCGCGAGGGCCAGTCCGACGACGGCGGACACGGCCGTGAACTGCCAGTCGTTCACTCCGCCGCGTACGCCCAGGCGGGCCGCGATACTGCCGCCGGGCGTGCCGGGCGGTTCGGTCGACGGTCTTTCCACCGGCTCGGCCACCGTTGACCACCCCTTTCGCGAGCACACATCTGCGTGAGGGACACTTAACCACCAGTCGTATGTGTTGATCATGGAGGAGCCACCCGTGGAGTTCGACGTCGTTATCGAGATCCCGAAGGGTTCGCGCAACAAGTACGAGGTGGATCACGAGACCGGCCGGATTCGTCTGGACCGTCGGCTCTTCACCTCGACCAGCTACCCGGCGGACTACGGCTTCGTCGAGGACACCCTCGGTGAGGACGGCGACCCGCTGGACGCGCTGGTGATCCTGGAGGAGCCGACGTTCCCGGGCTGCCTCATCAAGTGCCGCGCGATCGGCATGTTCCGGATGACCGACGAGGCCGGCGGCGACGACAAGCTGCTGTGCGTCCCGGCGTCCGACCCGCGGGTGGAGCACCTGCAGGACATCCAGCACGTGTCGGAGTTCGACCGCCTGGAGATCCAGCACTTCTTCGAGGTCTACAAGGACCTGGAGCCGGGCAAGTCCGTCGAGGGCGCCGACTGGGTCGGCCGCGCCGAGGCCGAGGCCGAGATCGTCGCCTCCCGCAAGCGTCTTGAGGCGCAGGGCGGCGCGCACTGACGTTCCGCTTGCGGATGAGCGGGCCTGCGAACGGGCGGTACACCCAGGTGGGTGTGCCGCCCGTTCCGTGTGCCCTCCCTTGGGCGTGGCCATACTGGGCAGGAGTGCGGCCGAGGACGCGCAGCCGAGGAGGAGCGAGGTCGAGTGGTGGCGGAACCGGACGGGCCCGATGACGAGAAGCCCCAGTCCGACGAGGCGCACAGCGCCTTCTCGCGGCCTGCCGGGACCGAACCGGCGGCGCCACCGGAGGAGGACCACCCGACCTCGGAGTTCGCCCTTCCGGAGGGGGTGACGCCCGAGCCACCGGCTCCGGGTTCCGGTTCCGGTACGGGTTCCGCTTCCGGGTCCGAGACGACCGGTTCGGCGTTCGCCACGCCGAGCACGTACAGCTTCCGGGACTCCCCGCCGGCGTTCACCCCGGCGTACGGGGTGCCGATGGTCCGGCTGACCAAGGAGGCGCCCTGGCAGGACCGGATGCGCACGATGCTGCGGATGCCGGTCGCCGAGCGCCCGGCGCCCGAGCCGGTCCAGCGGCACGACGAGGAGGCGGGGCCCCCGGTTCCGCGCGTGCTCGACCTGACGCTGCGTATCGGGGAGCTGCTGCTGGCGGGCGGCGAGGGTGCCGAGGACGTCGAGGCGGCCATGTTCGCGGTGATGCGGAGCTACGGGCTCGACCGCTGCGAGCCGACCGTGACGTTCACCCTGCTGTCGATCTCGCACCAGCCGTCGCTGGTGGACGACCCGGTGACGGCGAGCCGTACGGTACGCCGCCGGGGCACCGACTACACCCGGCTGGCGGCGGTCTTCCGGCTGATCGACGACATCACCACGGCGGACGACGAGGTGTCGCTGGAGGAGGCGTACCGACGGCTCGCGGAGATCCGGCGCAACCGGCACCCGTATCCCGGCTGGGTGCTCACGCTGGCCGCCGGCGGGCTGGCCGGGGCGGCGTCCGTGCTGGTCGGCGGTGGTCCGCTGGTGTTCCTGATCGCGGCGCTCGGGGCGATGCTCGGGGACCGGCTGGCCTGGCTGTGCGCGGGGCGCGGGCTGCCGGAGTTCTACCAGTTCGTGGTGGCGGCGATGCCGCCCGCCGCGATGGGCGTGGCGCTGACGCTGACGCACTGGTCGGACGTACGGCCGTCGGCGGTGATCACCGGTGGGCTGTTCGCGCTGCTGCCGGGGCGGGCGCTGGTGGCGGGCGTGCAGGACGGCCTGACCGGCTACTACATCACGGCCTCGGCGCGGCTCCTGGAGGTCATGTACTTCTTCATCGCGATCGTCACCGGGGTGCTGCTGGCCCTGTACGGGGGGCTTCAGCTGGGCGCGGAGCTGGACCCGGAGGCGCGGTTCATCACGCACGACCGGCCGGTGATCCAGATCCTGGCGTCGATGCTGCTGACCCTGGCCTTCGCGATCCTGCTCCAGCAGGAGCGGGCGACGGTGCTCGCGGTGACCCTGAACGGCGGTGTGGCCTGGATCGTCTACGGGGCGATGGCCCGGACGGGCAACCTGTCGGCGGTGGCCGCGACGGCCGCGGCCGCCGGGCTCGTCGGGCTGTTCGGGCAGCTGTTCTCGCGGTACCGCTACACGTCGTCGCTGCCGTACATCACGGCGGCGATCGGGCCGCTGCTGCCCGGTTCGGCGACGTACTTCGGTCTGCTGGGCGTCGCGCAGAACGAGCTGGACCGGGGCCTCGCCTCGCTGTCCACGGCGGTGGCGACGGCCCTGGCCATCGCCATCGGGGTGAACCTGGGGAGCGAGATCTCCCGGCTGTTCATGCGGGTGCCGGGCGCGGTCGGCGGCGCGAACCGCCGCGCGGCCAAGCGGACGCGCGGCTTCTGACGGGGTGGCGCCTCAGGGGCGTACGGGGCTCAGCGCTTGGCGTGACGGCCGCGGCGGCCGGCGGACGGGTCCTGCGGGGGCACCTCGTCGTTCCCGGCGGCGGGGCCCTCCTTCTTGCCCTTGCTCCGGGCGCGCAGGAACTCGATGGCGATCGGGATCACCGAGATCAGCACGATCAGGACGAGCATCGCCTCGATGTTCTTGTGGACGAACTCGACGTTGCCGAGGGCGGCGCCGAGCAGGGTCACGCCGACGCCCCAGAGGACGCCGCCGATCACGTTGAACACGATGAACGAGCGGTAGTTCATCCGGCTGACGCCCGCGATGATCGGGGTGAACGTCCGCACGATCGGCACGAAGCGGGCCAGGATCAGCGACTTCGGGCCGTGCTTCTCGAAGAACTCGTGGGCCTTCTCGACGTTCTCCTGCTTGAAGAGGCGGGAGTCGGGCCGGCTGAAGAGCGAGGGGCCGACCTTGCGGCCGAAGAGGTAACCCACCTGGTCGCCGATGATCGCGGCCAGCGCGACCAGGACGCAGACCAGCCAGAGCGGGGTGTGCAGCTTGTCGGTCGTGACCAGCAGGCCCGTGGTGAACAGCAGGGAGTCACCAGGCAGGAAGAAGCCGATGAGCAGCCCGGACTCGGCGAAGACGATGACCAGCACACCGGCCAGGCCGAACTGTCCGATGAGATGGTCCGGGTCCAGCCAGCTCGGTCCGAGCGCAAGCGTATTCAAGGGTCCGGGCTCCAGGATGAGGTCGATAAGCGGCTGCGTGGCCGCCCCAAGCTATCAACGCCTCAGGGCGGCCCCGGGTTCCACCCGCCTCCGTGACCGTTTACGCCCGGCGGCGCGCGTTCGCCTCGATCGCGTCGCGCAGGTGCTCGGCGAGGCCCGGCCGCATGGCGTCGTAGAACGCCTTGAACTGCGGATCGGCGACGTACATGCCGCCGAGGTTCCGGTGCATGTCGTGGCCGCACTCGTAGAACCAGGTGGAGATGTGCAGCCGGTGCTCCTCCGCGAGGCCGGTGGCGCGCTCGCCGTCGGCGGGCTCACCCGCCTCCATCAGCGCCGCGTAGCGCTCGCTCCAGGAGTCGACCTCGGCCTTCATGCGCCGCCAGTCCTCCTTGGTGTACCGGGCGGCCCGGCGCTGCGACTCGGCGTACGCCTCGGTACCGCCCCAGCGGCGCTCGGCCTCCTCCGCGTGCTCCTCGGGGTCCTTGTCGCCGAAGACCTCGAACTTCTCCTCGGGGGTGAGGTTGATGCCCATCCTGCGTGCCTCCATCGCTGTCTCTACGGCGGCGGCCATCCGCTGGAGCTCCGCGATCCGGTGCGACAGCAGCGCGTGCTGGCGGCGCAGGTGCTCCTGCGGGTCCGCGTCCGGGTCGTCGAGCAGGGCCGCGATCTCCTCCAGCGGGAAGCCGAGCTCCCGGTAGAAGAGGATCTGCTGCAGCCGGTCCAGGTCGGCGTCGTTGTACCGCCGGTGGCCCGCGCGGCTGCGCCCGCCCGGTGAGAGCAGGCCGATGGAGTCGTAGTGGTGCAGGGTGCGCACCGTGACCCCGGCGAAGCCGGCGACCTGTCCCACGGAGTGCTCCATGGCTCCCCGCTCCTTCCTGTGTGGGTACGCGTACGAGCCTCGGTCCTCACGCGGCGTGAGGTGCAAGTCCCGCCTGCCACCCGCGCCTTTTGAACGGTTTTACGGCTTTCGCATCGCTATGGTGTGCCGATGCCGACCGATTCCGCCGTCGCCGCCGAGCCCGCCCCCGCCCGCCGACTGCTCGTGCTCATCGTGCCCGCCCTGGCCGTGGGCGTGGCCTCGGCCCTGGTCCTGCTCGGGGTCAGCCTGCTCGCGGAGAAGCTCCAGGACGTGCTGTGGGAGACGCTGCCCGACGCGCTGTCGGTGGGCGGGTACTCCTCGCTGTGGATGATCGTGATGCTCACGGTCACGGGCCTGGTGACCGGCCTGGTCCTGCGCGCCGTCCCCGGCCACGGCGGCCCGGATCCGTCGACCATGGGCCTGGTCGACCCTCCCCTGCCGCCCCACGTGGTGCCCGGCCTGCTCGTGGTCACCGTCCTGGCCCTGGCGGGCGGCGTCAGCCTCGGCCCTGAGAACCCGATCACCGCGGCCAACATCGCCCTGGCCGCCTGGGCCGGCCGCCGGGTCGCGCCCGGCGCGCCCGGCGAGCTGTGGCTCGCGCTCGCCGCCGCCGGCACCATCGGCGCCCTCTTCGGCACCCCGGTCGCGGCCGCCCTGATCCTCACCGAGACGCTGACCGCCGCGCCCGGCGCCGGGGCGCTCTGGGACAAGCTGTTCGGGCCGCTCGCGGCCGGGGCCGCCGGATCGCTCACCATGTCGCTGGCCGAGCACCCCAGCTTCGACCTGTCGCTGCCCCCGTACACGCACACCGGCTGGGGCGACCTGCTCGCCGCCCTCGTGATCGCCTCCGCCGGAGCGGTCCTGGGCCTGGCGGCGGTGTACGCGTTCCCCTTCGTCCACCGCTTCTTCCGGGCCCTTCCGCATCCGGTGCTCGCCCTGACCCTGGGCGGCCTCGCGCTCGGCCTGCTCGGGGCACTGGGCGGGCACCTCACGCTCTTCAAGGGGCTGGACGAGGTGAAGACGCTCGCCGCCGATCCGGACGGCTGGTCGGCCGGCGAGTTCGGGGGGATGGCGGTGGTGAAGGCGGCGGCCCTGGTGATCGCCGCGACCTGCGGCTTCCGGGGCGGCCGGATCTTCCCGGCGGTGTTCGTGGGCGTGGCGCTCGGCCTGTGCGCCCATGCGCTGGTGGACGCCGTGCCGGTGGCGCTCGCGGTGACGTGCGCGGTGCTGGGTGTGCTGCTGGCCGTCACCCGGCAGGGCTGGCTGAGCCTGTTCACCGCGGCGGTGCTGGGCTTCGACACGGCCCTGCTCCCGGTGCTGTGCGTGGCCTCGCTGCCCGCCTGGCTGCTGGTGACCGGCCGGCCGCTGATGCAGCTGCGCGAGGACGGTACGGCGATGCGCTGAGCCGGACGGCCCAGCACCGGGTGTCGGGCGCGGAGACCGTCCGTATCGTCGGATTCGTCCGGTCTCGCGGGCGCGAGCCGAGAAGGGCAGGTCCGTGATGCCGCTCCACCGGGGCTCCGCGCACGAGGGCGAACCGTCGACAGAACAGCGCAAACTGGCGCTCAACCCCTTCTACGGGGTGGCCGACCCGGTCGCCGGGATGGAGGCGGCGCCGCCCAGGCACCGGATGCCGGACGGACCGCTGCCGCCCCACACCGCGTACGGGCTCGTCCACGACGAGCTGATGCTGGACGGCAACTCGCGGCTCAACCTCGCCACGTTCGTCACCACCTGGATGGAACCCCAGGCCGGGGTGCTGATGGGCGAGTGCCGCGACAAGAACATGATCGACAAGGACGAGTACCCGCGCACCGCCGAACTGGAGCGGCGCTGTGTGTCGATGCTCGCCGACCTCTGGCACGCGCCGGACCCCTCGGCGGCCGTCGGCTGTTCCACGACCGGGTCCAGCGAGGCGTGCATGCTCGCCGCGATGGCGCTCAAACGCCGCTGGGCGGCCAAGAACGCCGACCGCTACCCGGCGAGCGCCAAGCCCAATCTTGTGATGGGGGTGAACGTGCAGGTGTGCTGGGAGAAGTTCTGCACGTTCTGGGAGGTCGAACCGCGCCTCGTCCCCATGGAGGGCGACCGCTTCCACCTCGACCCGCAGGCCGCCGTGGAGCTGTGCGACGAGAACACCATCGGCGTCGTCGGCATCCTCGGCTCCACCTTCGACGGCAGCTACGAGCCGATCGCGGAGCTGTGCGCGGCGCTGGACGGCCTCCAGAAGCGCACCGGACTCGACATCCCCGTCCACGTCGACGGGGCTTCCGGCGCCATGGTCGCGCCGTTCCTCGACGAGGACCTGGTGTGGGACTTCCGGCTTCCCCGGGTCGCCTCCATCAACACCTCCGGCCACAAATACGGCCTGGTCTACCCAGGTGTCGGCTGGGCGTTGTGGCGCTCGCCCGCAGAGCTGCCCGAGGAGCTGGTCTTCCGGGTGAACTACCTGGGCGGCGACATGCCCACCTTCGCGCTGAACTTCTCCCGGCCCGGCGCCCAGGTCGTCGCGCAGTACTACACCTTCCTGAGGCTGGGCCGGGACGGCTACCGGGCGGTGCAGCAGGCGGCCCGGGACGTGGCGACGGGCCTGGCCGCGAAGATCGAGGCGCTGGGCGACTTCCGGCTGCTCACCCGGGGCGACCAGCTCCCCGTCTTCGCGCTCACCACCAAGCCGGAGGTGACGGCGTACGACGTCTTCGACGTGTCGCGGCGGCTGCGCGAACGCGGCTGGCTGGTGCCCGCGTACACCTTCCCGGCCGACCGGGAGGACCTCTCCGTACTCCGGATCGTGTGCCGCAACGGCTTCTCGTCGGACCTGGCGGAACTGCTCCTGGAGGACCTGCGCTCCCTGATGCCCGAACTCCGCGCCCAACCGCACCCGCTGACCCGGGACCAGAACGCGGCGACGTCCTTCCACCACTGAGCTACCCGGTCGCGTACGGGTTCTCCTCGCCCTCCGCGAGTACGCCGACGAACGGGGCGCCCTCCCCGGCGAAGACGTACGCCCCGCCCTCGATCCGCGCGATCAGCCCGCGCGTCCACTCCGCGCCGGCGTCCGTCGAGTCGACCCAGAAGTTCATGACCTCGCCGATGTGGCCCAACTGCTCCGGGCCGCCCTCGGGGAGGTAGTGCTCGGTGACGGCGGCCCGCCAGGCCGCGAGCTTCTCCAGGCGTTCCCGGAGCAGGGCCACCGCCTCGGCGCGTTCCAGGTCGACGATGAAGCCGATGCCCGCCGAGAGGACGTCCATCCGCTGGTCGTACGAGGTGAGCGAGGCGCGCAGCAGGGCGAAGTACTCCTCGGTGCCGCGTTCGGTGATCTCGTACTCGATGCGCGGCGGGCCGCCCGCCGTGCTCGGGGCCACCTCGTGGGCGAGGAGCATGTCCTGCTTCGCGAGCTGCTTCAGCGCGTGGTAGACGGAGCCGGGCTTGGCGTTGGACCACTCGTGGGCGCCCCAGTACTCCAGGTCGTTGCGTACCTGGTAGCCGTGGGCCCGGCCGTGCTGGCGCACGGCGCCGAGGACCAGCAGCCGGATCGCGGACATGCCCTCCACCTCTCTGGTCAGCCCGACCAGCCTAGCGGGCGGTGTCGGGCGAGGTCAGAAGGGGAAGACGCTGCGGCCGTGCTGGACGGAGATCCACTTCTGGGTGGTGAACGCGTCCACCGCCGCGTCCCCGTTCATCCGGCCCAGACCGGAGTCCTTCTCGCCGCCGAACGCGATGCCCGGGTCGTCGTGCACGGTGGAGTCGTTGACGTGGAACATCCCGCTGCGGATGCGCTGGGCGAACCGGACCCCCCGCCCGGTGCGCGCGGTGTGCACGGCGCCGCTGAGCCCGTACGGACTGTCGTTGACGATGCGGACGGCCTCGTCCTCGCCGTCGAAGGGGACCAGCAGCGCGACCGGGCCGAAGATCTCCTGGTGGAGCAGCGGGGAGCTCTCGGGCAGGCCGGTGAGCACGGTCGGTTCGACCAGGTTGCCGCGCACCCGCCCGCGCACCGGCGCCTGGGCACCGTCGGCGATCGCCTGGTCCACCAGGGCGGCCAGCGAGTCGGCGTGGAAGGTGTTGATGACCGGACCGATGCTGGTGTCCGGCTCGCGCGGGTCACCGGTCTTCAGGGCGGCGACGCGGGCGCAGAACTTCTCCGTGAACTCGGCGGCCACCGGCCGGTCCACCAGGATGCGGTTGGCGGCCATGCAGACCTGGCCGGAGTAGATGAACCGGCTGAAGACGGCGGCGTCGACCGCGTAGTCGACGTCCGCGTCGTCCAGCACCACCAGGGCGCTGTTGCCGCTGAGTTCGAGGACGGTCCGCTTGAAGAGAGCGCCCGCGGTGGCGGCGACATGGCGGCCGACCCGGTCCGAACCGGCGAAGGAGATCACCTGGGGCACGGGGTGGTCGATGAACGCGTCGCCTATCTCGGCTATGTCGGTGACGACCACGTTGAGCAGCCCGGCCGGAAGCCCGGCCTCCTCGAAGATCCTCGCGACGAGTCCGCCGCCGACGACGGGCGAGTTCTGGTTGGCCTTGACGACGACCGCGTTGCCGAGGGCCAGGGCCGGCGCGACCGACTTCATCGTCACCAGGAGCGGGAAGTTGAAGGGGCTGATGACGCCGACGACCCCGACGGGCAGCCGGTAGAGCAGGTTCTCCCGGCCGTCCGCGGCGGAGGGCAGGATGCGGCCCTCCTTGGAGAGCGCCTGCCGGGCGGCCTCGCGCAGGAACTCCTGGGTGAGGCTCAGTTCGTACGCGGCCTTGGTGCGGGTGCCGCCCAGCTCGTCGATGATCGCCTCGGTGATCTCGTCGGCCAGTTCCTCGGTGACCCGCAGCGCGCGCTCCAGGACGTCCCGGCGGCGGTACGGGCTCGCCGCCGCCCATTCCCCCTGCGCGCGCTCGGCGGCGCGGTAGGCGCTGTCCACCTCGGCGGCGGTGGCGATGGTGATCGCGGCGAGCTTCTCACCGTTGTAGGGATTGAAATCGATGATGTCCCAGGAGCCGGTGCCCGTCCGCCATTCACCGTCGATGTACTGGCCGGCCAGCTCTTGGAAGAAGGACATGCGATCCCTTAACTCAGGTGCAGACTCCTGTAGGAGCGCCATCGTACTGAAAATTCAGGAGAGTTGGAGAAGTCCTCGGAGCAGGTCACGACTCTCCTCCGGGCCCGGGCTCTCGTCTTGGAGCCGCGTCATCGCCTTTTCGTACTGGGCGACTTCTTCGTCCTTGTCCAGATAGAGCGCGCTTGTCAGCTGCTCCAGATACACGATGTCCGACAGATCGGATTCCGGGAATCGCAGCATGGTGAACGATCCGCTCTCGCCGGAGTGCCCGCCGAAACTGAACGGCATCACCTGGAGCGTGACGTTCGGCTGTTCCGACATATCGATCAGATGCCGCAATTGCGCCCGCATCACTTCGCGTCCGCCGTACGGGCGGCGCAGTGCCGCCTCGTCCAGCACCGCATGGAAGTGGGGCGCCCGTTCGGAGACGAGGACCTTCTGCCGTTCGAGGCGCAGGGCGACGCGGCGCTCGATCTCGGCGGGGGGCGCGCCGCGCATGCCCCGGGAGACGACCGCGTGGGCGTAGTCCTCGGTCTGCAGCAGTCCGTGGACGAACTGGACCTCGTAGATCCGGATGAGCGAGGCCGCACCCTCCAGGCCGACGTAGGTCTGGAACCAGCCGGGCAGTACATCCCCGTAACTGTGCCACCAGCCCGCCACGTTGGCCTCACGGGCCAGGGCGAGCAGGGAGTCGCGCTCCGCCTCGTCCGTGACACCGTAGAGCGTGAGCAGATCCTCGACATCCCTGGCCTTGAAGCTCACCCGTCCCAACTCCATGCGGCTGATCTTCGATTCGGAGGCCCGGATCGAGTAGCCGGCCGCCTCGCGCGTGATGCCTCGCGAGTCACGCAGTCTCCTGAGCTGAGAGCCCAGCAGGATGCGCCGCACCACGGACCCACTCGACTCGCCTGCCGCCACTGGTCCAACCCTCCCCATCGCTTCCTGGCATCGAGGCTCCCCCTGAACCCCAAGAGCCGGATTCTGCCATCAAAACGCTTCGCCCCGTACTCATTCGATTACGGAAATGGGAAGAGCTTGGGAAGACGCCGAAACCGGGGTGGGGAAGAAATGAGCAAGAACCGCACGGGGTCGGACAGGTCCGGCGCGTGCACGTGCATCTGCCCTTGCATCTGCTGTGCGCATTCGGAACCATGGAGCCCGCGCACCTGCGTTCTCGTTCGTGTTGTGCCGCTGTCGCCGGTACGCAGTACCGGTCCAGCCGCGATTTCCGGGAGTGCCTCGCATGGGGACGAATGGATCGACGATGCTCGAGCCGTTACGGCAGGGGCTTCCCCCCATCGATCCCTCGGCCGTCTCCGGATCGGCCATCTGCACCCTGCCGCCGCGCTACGAAGCGGTCGGCGGCGCACGGCAGTTCACCCGGTCCACCCTGGGCGGATGGGGCCTGAGCGAGCGCTTCGACGACGTCGCGCTCGTCGTCTCCGAACTGGTCACCAACGCGCTGCGGCACGCCCTGCCGGCCGACGCCCCGCGCGAGCCCCAGGAGCCGCCCGTGCGGCTGCACCTGATGCGCTGGACCTCGCGGCTGGTGTGCGCGGTGCGCGATCCGAGCCACGCGAGCCCGGTCGCCTCCGAGGCGCCGGACTCCGCCGAGTCGGGGCGGGGCCTGTTCCTGGTGGAGTCCTTCAGCGACTGCTGGGGGTGGCACCCCTCTCCCGTACTCACCACCGAGAGCACGCCGGGCACGGCGGCTTCCCGAGGCAAGGTCGTCTGGGCACTGTTCAGACTGACCGACCCGGTGTGACGGGGGCGGCGCGACCGGCCGGCGCACCGCGTGGCACACCGCCCGAGGGCTGAACACCGCTGGATTCCGGCGGGGTTCGGCCCTCTGTGGTGTACGGGGCGGGCGCACGGGCCTCGGCGTACGGGAACGCTCCCGCCGGGCCGTCAGCCCACGAGGTGGTCGAACTCGCCGTCCTTGACGCCGAGCAGCAACGCCTCTATCTCGGCCGGCGTGTAGACCAGCGCCGGCCCGTCCGGGTGGCGTGAATTGCGCATCGCCACATCTCCGTCGGGCAGTTTCGCGAACTCCACGCAGGAACCCTGGGAGTTGCTGTGTCTGCTCTTCTGCCAGACGACTCCGCGAAGCTCTGTGGCCGCCATGCCGTTGTACACGTGGTGCACAGGACGCTCCCCGAGTTGCAAGGTGCAAGTGTCAACTGTCCCGGATCATAGCTGTGTTCAATTTCTGGTGCATGAGCGGATGCACGGGCGGATGCACGTGCACGCGGGGTGGTGCCGTGATTACAGTTCCTGCCGATGAAGACGTATGAGCGGCTGCTCCGGCTCCCGATTCCGGGAGTTGACTTCTCGGCAGCCCTTGCGACCCGCTGGTAGCTTGGATGGCCATTCGTCTTCCAGGGGGAATTCCACATGTACAAAATCGCACGTACCGGCGCAGTCCTCGCCGCCGGTCTGCTGACCGCGCTGGCGCTCACCGGTTGCGGAAGCGACGGCGACAAGGGCGACTCGGGCAAGGACTCCGGGCCGAGCGCCGGCCCCACGCCGGACGGGAGCGGCGACGCGTCCTCGGAGCCGGACTCCGGCACCGGCGGCGACGCGAAGGCGCTGGAGGGTGCCTGGACCGGCCAGACCGAGGGCAAGCCGGTGGTGCTGTCCGTCGTCGCCGGGAAGGCCGTCGTCGTCGCCGAGTCCCACGTCTGCACGGGCACCGTGGCGGACATGGGCAAGCCGATGCTGGAGCTGAAGTGTGCCGACGGGGACACCGCCCGGACCATGGGGGCCGTCGAGTCCAACGACGGCAAGACCGTCGTGATCTCGTGGGACGCCGGGGCGAAGGACACCCTGAAGAAGACCGACCCGGGCTCGCTGGAGAGCGTCCCCGGCCTCTCCGACCTCCCCGACGTCCCGGACCTGCCGGCGTCGTGACGCCGTAACGCCGCGGGGTTACGAGGTCAGTCCCCGCGAGAAGTCCTCCAGCGCGTCGAGGAGCAGCGCGATGTTGTTGCGGACGAGTCCGGTACCGGCGGGGGGCGGCGCCCCGGCCTCCGCCGCCTCCTCGCGCGCCCGGCACTCCGCCTCCCAGCGCTCCAGCGCCTCCCGCACCGGTGTCCAGTCCGGCACCCGTCGCTCCCGCACCGCCTTGGCGCCCCGGTCGGTGGCGCGGCGCAGCGCGTCGGCCAGCGCGGCGGCCCCCGGCACGGGCGTGGCCCCGCTGCGCGGGATGTGGGCCTCCAGGAGCATCGCGATCCGGCCGAGCTGGGCCAGGGTGTGCTGGGTCGCGTCGGCGGCGGCGTGCGAGAGGCCCCGGTGGCGCACCGGTTCGTGCCGGGCCGTCGCCACCGCCTCCTGCCAGGCGACCCGGGCCTCGCGGGTGGCGAGGAGGGCCTGCCGCACATCTCCCTGGCCGCGTTCGGCCGGGTCCGCGTACTGGTCGACGACCGCAGCCGCGTACCGGCCGTCCGCCCTCAGCCAGTCGCCGAGCCGGGTCCGCAGCCGCGGGGTCTCCCAGGCCGGGTAGACGGCGTACGAGATCATCGCCAGGAGCCCGCCGCCGAGGGTGAGGAGCACCCGCTCGAACACGGTCTGGCCCAGGTCGTCGCCGGCCATGCCGAGCAGGAAGACGACGTACGCGCCGACGCACGCCTGGGCGACCGCGTATCCGGTCCGCATGAGCAGGTACATCAGCAGGGCGCAGACCACGGCGAGGGCGGCGAGCGGCCCGGTGCCCGGGTGCCCGGCCTCCACGATCGCGGAGGCGAGGAACACGCCGACGAGGGTGCCGCCGAACCGGGCCACCGCGCGGGAGTACGTCTGGGAGAACTCCGGCCGCATCACCATCACCGCCGCCATGGGCGCCCAGTAGCCGTGGCCGAGCGGCAGCAGGCGGCCCAGGAGGTAGCCGACCGTGGCGACGGCGGCGAGCCGGATCGCGTGCCGCAGGATCGGGGAACCGTGGTGCGCCTCGCGGCGCATGGCCCTGAGGATGACCGGGGCGAGGCGCAGCAGTCCGGGGCGCCGGTGGTGTTCGACGGGCGGCCGGGTGTCCTTGATGGCGTCGGCGGCCTCCTCGGCCCCGGCCCGCTCCTCCTTGGTGCCGTCGCCCTCGGCCGCCTCGATGACGTCGGAGAGCAGGGCGGCGAGCCGGTCGGCGGCGCGCAGCGGCGGGCCGGTGAGCAGTGCCCCGGTGTCGGGCGTCTTCAGCGCGGCGACGGCCGCCGCGGGCAGCTTGACCGGGTCGCCCTTGCGGATCGCCCGGGCGGCCGCGTCGAGCAGCGAGCCGGCGGCGGCCAGCAGCTCGCGGACGCGGTCGCGCTCGGGGCCCTCGGCGGGCACGCCCATGGCCGGGTCGGCGAGCGAGGCCAGCACCGGCCTGATGCGCTCGGCGACCCCGCGTGAGCCGTGCAGTTCGGCGGGGCGGCGGCGGGCCTCGCGGGCGGTGACGGCGGCGGCCCGGCGGGCGAGCATCAGCGGCACCGGGTCGAAGTGGGCGACCGGGTCGTGGCGCAGCCGCCGGGCGTAGTCGGCCTCGGCGGCCAGCGCGTCGGCGAGCGCGTCGCGCTGCGCGCCCCATCTGCGGATCGGGAAGAGCACGATCAGCGCCGCCTGGACGACCCCGCCGAACATGATCATCGCGCCGTGCAGGGCCGCCTGCGCGACGGAGGTCGGCAGCGTGATCGTGACGAGCATGATCGCGACGTTGGACGCGGCGATGATGCCCCCGGTCGGGCCCGCCGCCCAGGCGAGCCCGGCGAGGAAGGTCCAGGTGACCAGGAGGAGCAGGAAGAGCAGGAGATGGGCGCCCGTCACATAGCCGAGGAAGGTGGAGATCCCGAGGCTGACGCCGGAGACCAGGGCGAGGACGGGGCGGGGGCGCCAGCTGCGCTGGAAGGTGGCGATGGCCGCCTGGAACGCGCCGAACGCGGAGCTGGCGGCGACCACAGGACCGAACAGCGCGAGACCGACCCCGATGACCAGGGCGAGCCCGGCCGCACCGCGCACCGCGATCAGCGGTTCGAGGCGCCGCCGCTCGATCTTCAGGCCGGAGCGGGCGGTCTCCTTCAGCGCCCGGAGCCAGCTCATGTGCCGAGCCTAACCGGAATCACCGTTTTGCCCGACTTGTAGGGAACAGGGGTCTGCCTGGTGGTCACTCAGCCCCTGATGCCCCGGGTCTCCCCGCTCATCCGGGCCCGGTCCGCCGCCTCCGTGCCGTGTGTCCAGCCGTCCAGGTCCGTCGCGCCCCTGACCCGGGTGGTCGTGGTGCGGGGGAACATCTGCTCGGCGGTCTCGGTGACCGCCAGGTCGCGGGCGGCCAGCACCGGGAGCAGTGCGCCGCCAGTGGTCGTACCGCTCTCCGCCTCGGCCGTGGCGCGGGCGGTGCCGTCGGCGAGACGACTGCCCAGGCGCTGGGCGTAGGCCATCAGGAAGGACTGACGGAATGTCTTGGTCCGCTTGCGCCCGCCGGCCCGCTGGCCCGCTTCGGCGCGGGTCATCGCGGCCGTGCCCTGGACGAGCAGCGAGGTGTGGAGCAGTTCGACGGCCTCCAGGTCCGCCTCGAAGCCGACGACCGTGGTGAAGCCCAGGTCGCTGTTCCACACGGCCCGGCAGCGGTTCGCCGAGGCCACCGCGTCGAGCAGGATCGCTTTGGCCGTCTCGTACGGGGCGTCCACGCCGATCCGGCAGGCTCCGGGGGTGCGGTCGCCGTGCGTACGGGCGGCGAGCAGGGCCTCGTCGATGCTGTGCCGGGCCATCAGCTCCTGCGCCTTGGTGGTCAGGGCCTCCGCCTCCTCCGGGTAGCCGGTCGCCTCCGCCTTCGCGAGCAGGGCGCGGATGCGGGTCAGCATGCGGGGCTCCCCGGCGGCGGGCGCCCGGGTCAGGGCCTCGCGCGCCGCGCCCGGCGGGGGCCCGACGGGCTCGACGGCCGGGAGGGCGAGCAGCAGGCGGTAGAGGGCGAGGAGCGCGGAGGCGTACGAGAACCGGTCGGGCCGGCCCGCCGGCGGCGCCGCCGGCAGCTCGTCCAGCTGGGACCGCCAGCGCGGCGGCAGCTCCGGGTAGCGGCGGACCTCGGAGGCGATGAGCCCGGCGGCCAGGCCCGCCGCGTGCTCGTCCAGCTCGCGGCGGACGAGGCGGACGACGTCGGCGGGCAGCCAGCCCCGCTCCCAGGCGCGGCGGACGAACTCCTCGCCCCGGCGCACCAGCTCCGCGTCGGCCTTCGGGGCGGCGGCGAGCAGCGAGGCGCCGGTGTCGAGACCGGCGTCGCCCTCCGCGTAGAGGGCGGCCGCGAACGCCTGGTCGATCACCGTTTCCATGAGGTCAGGGTAGGCGTGCGCCCCCTGCGGACCGTCGTCCACAGGCTGTGGATACCGAACGCTCGCGCGAAACGCGGGCTCCCGGCCGTTGTCAGTGCCGGGTGCCAGACTCGGCCGTATGACCGAACGCTGGGCGCTGGCCGTCACGGAGGGCGGGGGCGCGCGCCTCGCCCCGCTGGACCGCTCCGGCCTGCCGGCGGGCCCGGTCCTGACCGAGCCGGACCTCGCGGAGGCGGTCCGCTCCCGGCCGGACGTCGCCCGCTGGGTGTGGCGCTCGACGGCCGAGGTCTACCCCCGCCTGCTGGCCGCCGGGGTGCGGGTCGAGCGGGCCTACGACGTGGAGGCCGCCGAGTCGCTGCTCCTCGGCCACGAGGGCAGGCTCGGCGAGCCCCGCTCGGCCGCCGCCGCGCTCGCCCGGCTGCGGGGCGGCCCGGTGCCATCCGACCCGCCGCCCCGGTCCGCCGAGCCCGGTTCCCAGTCGTCCCTGTTCGAGCCCCCCTCCGGCCCCGAGCTGCCGTTCGACGCGCTGGCCGAGGTGTACGCGGCACAGCTCGCGCGCCACGGGGCGACGGACCGGCCGGAGCGGATGCGGCTGCTGACGGCCGCCGAGTCGGCGGGGATGCTGGTCGCCGCCGAGATGAACCGGACGGGCCTGCCCTGGCGGGCCGACGTCCACCGCGAGCTGCTGCGCGAACTGCTCGGCGAGCGGTACGCGGGCGGCGGCGAGCCCCGCCGCCTCGCCGAGCTGGCCGACGAGGTGTCCGCCGCCTTCGGCCGCCGGGTGCGCCCGGATCTGCCCGCCGACGTGGTGCGGGCGTTCGCGCAGGCCGGGATCAAGGTCCGCTCGACGCGCCGCTGGGAGCTGGAGTCCCTTGACCACCCGGCGGTCCGGCCGCTCGTCCAGTACAAGAAGCTGTACCGGATCTGGACCGCGCACGGCTGGAGCTGGCTCCAGGACTGGGTGCGCGACGGCCGCTTCCGCCCCGAGTACCAGCCGGGCGGCACGGTCACCGGGCGCTGGACGACCAACGGCGGCGGGGCGCTCCAGATCCCCAAGGTGATCCGGCGGGCCGTCGTCGCGGACGAGGGGTGGCGCCTCGTCGTCGCGGACGCCGCCCAGATGGAGCCGAGGGTACTGGCCGCGATCTCCCGCGACCCCGGCCTGATGGAGGTCGCGGGCCACGAGGGCGACCTCTACACCGCGCTGTCCGACCGCGCCTTCCACGGCGACCGCGACCACGCCAAGATCGCGCTGCTCGGTGCCGTCTACGGGCAGACGTCCGGGGACGGCCTGAAGAATCTGGCGGCCCTGCGCCGCAGGTTCCCGCACGCGGTCGCCTATGTGGACGACGCCGCGAAGGCGGGCGAGGAGGGCCGCCTCGTCCGCACGTGGCTCGGCCGGACCAGTCCGCCGGC
Source organism: Streptomyces sp. SAS_281 (assembly GCF_052542855.1). Lineage (NCBI taxonomy): Bacteria > Bacillati > Actinomycetota > Actinomycetes > Kitasatosporales > Streptomycetaceae > Streptomyces > Streptomyces sp. SAS_281. The sequence continues at coordinate 7,036 of NZ_JBMNDO010000103.1, read as the reverse complement.
GGCCGGTCACGGGGAGGACGAGGAGGCGGGCATCCCGCAGGAGGAGGACGGGGCCCGCGCGGAGTACACGCCCGGTTACGCCTCGACGGACGCGAGGGCGCGCGGCCGGTTCACGCGGAACTTCGTGGTCCAGGGCAGCGCGGCGGAGTGGGCGCTGCTGCTCCTGGCGGCCCTGCGCCGGGCGCTCGCCGCCGCCGGGCTCCGGGCCGAGCTGGTCTTCTTCCAGCACGACGAGGTGATCGTGCACTGCCCGCTCGCGGAGACGGACGCGGTCCTGGCGGCGCTCCGGGAGGCCGCCGAGGTGGCCGGCCGGACGGCCTTCGGGGACACGCCGGTGCGCTTCCCGTTCACCACGGCGGTGGTGGAGCGCTACTCGGACGCGAAGTGAGGGAGACAGCTCGGTGGCCCGAGCCGAACCCCCTCCGGCCCGGGCCGTGCGCCTTACGCGCCCCGGGGAGAGAGCCCGGGGCGCGCGGCGCGGCGGTTACGGCCGCCTTCCGCCGGTCTGCTGTCTACCCGCGTTCCCACAACGCGGGGACATTCGGCGGCTCCCAGCCGGTCAGGGCGGTGTGAGCCTGCAGACAGCGGTAGGCGACCCCGCCGTATGTGACGCGGTCTCCCGCGGTGTAGGCCGTCCCGGCCGCCCAGGTGCCGCCCGGTTCGGTCGGCGGGTCGGTCGGGTCGGTGGGGGGATCGGTCGGGTCCGTGGGGTCCTGGGCGACGTCGAGGACGAAGTCGAAGGTGCCCTCCTTGCCGGAGCCGACCGCCCGGACGTTCATCAGCAGCGCCGCGTCGTACAGCATGTCGGTGCTGTTGCGCGGCTCGCCCGGGAAGTACAGCTGCGTGGTGAGGATGCCCGAGCTGGGGGCCTGGGCCTTCACATGGATGTGCCGGGTGCGGCCGGGGTAGAGGCCGGGCACGATCGTGGTGAGCGTGAACGCGCCGTTCCGGTCGGTGAACTGGTGGCCTCGGAAGGCGTAACCGCTCATGTCGTACGCGCCGTTGGTGTCGGCCTGCCAGAAGTCGAGCAGCACACCGGGGATGGGGCGGCACTCGCGCCCGAAGACGTAACCGCTGACGGTGAGCGGGACACCGGGCGTCGACGCGGTCACCAGGCTGGTGCGGAGCGGGGAGTTGGGCTTGAAGTACGGGCCCTCGATCTGGTCGTGCGTCGGCTCGTCGCCGTCGTCGCAGTCCGGGGTCGGGGCGAGCGGCCGACCGGTGTTCCCGGCGTCGCGCGCCAGCGCCACCCCGCCGCCCGCGAACAGCGGTACGGCGGTGGCCACGAGCGCCGCCTTGAGGAGGGACTTGCGGCTGATCGCGGGGCCGCCCGCGGCGTCGGCGGTGGGTTCGGGTGCGGAGGACTCGGGGGTCGTGGGGGGCATGGCTGACGGACTCCTCGGGATGGTGGGGAAGGGCACGTGCGCGGTGCGGGGGCCCGGGGCGGTGTCGCCCCCCCCGGGCCCGTTCCTCGGTCGCCTGAGGGGCGGGGGAGTTACGGGGCGTTACACGGCCTGCCACAGGGCCGGGACGTTCGGCGGGGTCCAGCCGGGCTGCGCCAGGTGGCCCTGGAGGCAGCGGTAGCTCGCCGAGCCGTACGTCACGACGTCACCGGCCGCGTAGGTGGTGCCGGCCGCCCAGGTGCCGCCCGGGTTGGTCGGCGGGTCGGTCGGGTCGGGCGGGGTGGTGGAGCCGTTGGTGACCAGGGTCAGCCCGTACGCCTGGAGCGCCGGGTTCAGCGGCTGGAAGTACGTCACGCCGCCCTGCGAGCAGTTGCCGGTGCCGCCGGAGGTGACGCCCTGGGCCTGGCTGCCCGAGATGAACGAGCCGCCGGAGTCGCCGGGTTCGGCGCAGACGTTGGTCCGGGTAACCCCGGAGACGGTGCCCTCCTGGTAGGTGACGCTGCTGTTGCGCTGCTGGACCGTGCCGCAGTGCCAGCCCGTCGTGGAGCCGGACCGGCAGACCGACGAGCCCTCGATCGCCTCGGTGGAGCCGGTGACCGTCACGTCGCCGTTGCCGTAGCCGTTGACCAGCGGGCGCGGCGTCCAGTTGGTGTTGGTGGCGACCCAGGAGTAGTCGCGGCCGGGGAAGGTGGAGCCCTGGAAGGATCCCTGGGCCTGCTGGTTGTAGCCGCTGGTGGAGACGCCCGGCGTGCCGCAGTGCCCGGCGCTGACGAAGCCGCCCTGGGTGCCGCGCTTGACGGGGAAGCCGATGGAGCAGCGGCCCGAGCCGTTCATGTAGTACGCGTCGCCGCCGCGCAGGTCCGTGAAGGTGCGGGGCTGCTCGGTGGACCGGGCGACGGTCACCCGGTCCCGGGAGACGCCGGCCTTCGTGAGGAACGCGTCGGCGGCGGACGCCTTCCCGGCCTGGACGACGACGCGGTTGGTGCGTACGTCGACGTACCAGGCGGGCACGTCCTTCGGCGCGGTGCGCAGCGCGACCCGGTCCAGCGCGGCCTTGGCGGCGTCGAGTTCGGCGAGGCTGTGGTCGACGACCTCGGCGCGGGCGCCAGCCTTCGTGATGCGCGCGGCGTCCGAGGCGTCGGTGGTGGCGACGGTCAGGTCCGCGTCGTCACCGCTGACCCGGGCGCCGGCGAACCGGTCGCCGAGCGAGTACCGGAGCCCGGCGGTGAGGGCGGCGGCGCGCGACTCGCCGGCGATGCGGCCACGGGCCTCGGTGGCGGTGAGTCCGAGGTCCCGCTGCATGGCCTTCAGCAGGCCGGGCGAGAGGGGGGCGGAGTCCGCCGCGGGGGTGGGGGCGGCGGAGGCGGGATCGGCGGACGCGGTGCCGGTCAGCCCGGCGAGGGCGAGCGCGCCGACGGCCACGGTGGCGGTACACGCGGCCAGGGCCCGCCTGCGGAGCATGGATCTCTCCACGGAACTCTCCTTGACTTCAGGGGAATCGCTTCGGAGGAATCGCTTCGGGGAATTGCTCGGGGGAAGCGTTTCGGGGGAATCGCCGCCAAGGTAGCCGCGTACACGTCACCTTCAGGAGATCCCGTCCGCCCCATCGCACCGCGTTATGGGGCGGACGGGTCCGGGCCCGAACTCCCTTTGTATACGGGGCCCGAGTAGGTTCCCCTCATGCGAATAGGCCAACTGCTGGGCAGCGGACGCAACGCGGACGTGTACGAGCTGGGCGAGGCGTGGGTGCTGCGGCGCTACCGCGACGGGATGGACGCCTCCCGGGAACTGCCCGTCATGTCCTACCTGTCCGCCTCCGGTTACCCGGTGCCCCGGCTGGGCCCGCAGTCGCCTTCCGCCGGTCCCGGCGATCTGGTCCTCCAGCGCCTGCACGGCCCGACCATGCTGGAGTCCCTGATGTCCGGAGCGACGGACGCCGATGAGGGCGCCCGCGTCCTGACCGGGCTCCTCGCCGAGCTGCACTCCGTCCCCGCCAGGCTCTCGCCCGACCCCGAGGACCGGGTGCTCCACCTGGACCTGCACCCGGACAACGTGGTGCTGACGGCGGACGGGCCCGTGGTCATCGACTGGAGCAACACCGAGGAAGGTCCGCCCGCCCTCGACCGGGCCATGTCGGCGCTGATCCTGGCGCAGGTGGCGGTGGACCCCGCCCACCCGGCGGCGGACGGGGCCCGGGAACTGGTGACCGCCCTGGTGCCGCGTCTGGCCGCCGACGACGGCATCCCCGCCTCCCACCTCGCCGACGCGGCCGCCCGGCGCACCCTCAACCCGACGATGAGCCCGGCCGAGGCAGCCCTGATCGGCGAAGCGGCGGCCCTGGTCACCGCCCTCTCCGGCCGGTAGCGCGTCCTACTCCCGTGCCCCGGCGAGCTCCACCGGCCGGGTGCGCAGGGCGACGGCGGCGGGCAGCGCGGCGAACACCACCGCGAGCGCCGCGCTCACCGCGACCACCGACCCGACCGCCTCCCACGGCACGACGACCGCCGCCCCCGGGACGTCGAGTCGGCCGAGCGCGGCCCGTACGCCGAGCAGGTTCACCGCGGCCACCGCCCCGCCGAGCCCCGCGCCCACCGCGACCACGGCCAGCGCCTCCGCCCCGGCCAGCCGCAGGACCTGGGCCTTGGTCGCTCCGGCGAGGCGCAGCACGGCGAAGTCACGGACCCGGTCCGCCGTGGCCATGACCTGGGTGTTGGCGAGGGCGATCCCCGTGTAGACCAGGGCGATGGCGAGGATCATCAGGAGACCGGTCCGGGTGGAGCCGCCACCCTTCACGAGGGTCGCGGCCCACTCCTCACGGGTCAGCACCTCGGTGCCGGTCGCCCGCCCGGCCTCGCTCAGCCCGCGCCCGACGGTTTGCCGGTCGGCCCCGGCGCGTACGGCGATCCCGACACGGTCGACGGGGGCGCCGGCAGCGTTGCGAGGGGTGAGGTAGACGCCGTTGTCGCCGGTGCCGACGGCGAGCACGGCCGCGATGCGCAGAGTGACCTCGCGGCCGTCGCCGAGCCAGACGCGGACGCGGGCACCGACCCGGTGCTCGGCCCACTCCTCGTTGACGACGATCGAGCGGTCGTCCAGGTCGGCGAGCCGGCCGGCGACCACGGGCAGCGCGGAGACGGTGGCGGCGTCGGCCGGGTCCACGGCCCGGGCGTCGGAGCGGATGAGGGCGGTGCCCTCTTCGAGCACGGTGACCGAGGTGGCGCGCGAGGCGCTGACCCGGGCGCCCGGGACGCGGCGGGCGCGGTCCATGAACGCCTGGGAGACACCCGCGTGTTCGCCCAAGGCCAGGAAGTCCGCCGTGACCTGGCCGCGTGCCTCGGCCGCCTTGGCCGCGTCGATGGTGGCCTTGGTACCCATCAGCGAGGCGGCCAGGGCCACGGTGACGAGCACGGGCGCGGCGACGGCGGCCGTCCGGCGCAGCCCGGCCGACGCGTTCTCCCGGACCAGGAGGCCGGTGGCGGCCGGCAGCCGGGCGGGCACCCAGGTCAGGAGGCGGATCGCGGGGCGCACCAGTACGGGGGCGAAGAGGGCGCATCCGACGATCAGGAGCATCGGCTGCGTGGTGTACGTCTTGCGCTTGAGGAGCCCCGCCGGGTCCTGGACGAGCCCGAGCACCACCAGTACCGCCCCGGTGAGCAGGACGGCGGCGCCCAGCGCCACCCGTACCGGCGGCATCGTGCCGCTGTCCACGGCGGCATCGCGCAGCGCCTCGGCCGGGCGGACCCGTCCGGCGCGGTGCGCGGCGGCGACCGCTCCGGCAAGGGCGACCGCGAGGCCGGTCCAGAAGGCGGTGTGCAGCGGCCAGTTCTGTTCCCCGATGGTGAACCACCGCGGTGCCAGGCCCTCCTGGACCATCCAGGACGCGAGCCGCGGCGCTCCGGAGAGCCCCAGCCGGCAGCCGGCAGCCGAGGCGAGGAGGCCGACGAGCGCGGCCTCCGCGTACACCAGGCGGCGCACCTGGCCGGGCGTCGCGCCCGCCATGCGCAGCAGGCCGAACTCGCGGCGGCGCTGGGCCACGGCGAAGGAGAACGTCGAGGCGACGACGAACACGGAGACGAAGGCGGTGATGCCGGCGGCCGTGCCCAGCAGGGCGTTGACCGAGACCAGGGCCTGGGCGTCCCGGTCCGGGTCGGGATCGGCCCTGCGCCGCTCGTCGCCGGTGAGGACGGCCAGACCGGAACCGGCGCGCACGGCCGCGCGGACCTTCGCAGGGGCGGCGTGCACCACGACGGCGTCGATGTCCGGGGAGAGCCGGGCGGCGTCCGCCTCGGTGAAGAACACGGCGTGCTCGAAGGAAGCGGGCCGCACGGTCCCGGTCACCGTCCAACGCCCCCTGCCCGCAGGCGTGGTGAGGGCGATCCGGTCCCCGACGGCCCCCTCCCCCGCCGCGACCACGACCTCGCCGGACGCGGCGGGCGCACGCCCGGAGAGCAGCCGGTACGGGGTCGCGGGGGCGACCGGCCAGGGGTGCCCGACCGCATCGCCGCCCGACACCGTGAACGACCGGTCCACCGCCGTGTGCCCCAGCCCCGCGAGCCGGGCGGCGACCTCCGCCGGGACGGGCCGGGGATCGGTGAGCTTCTGCGTACGGACGCCGATCGACGTGCGTACGCGCACCTGGTCGGCACCCCTCACCACGACCGGTGCCGCGGCAAAGCGTTCCGGCGCCTGGTCCGGACCGTCGAAGGTGGCGGCGAGGGCCAGCCCCGTCGTGGCGATGATTCCCACGCCGAGGGCCAGCGCGAGGAAGGAGCCGGCGAGGGTGACCCAGCGGGTCCGTATGCCCTGGAGCACGAGCTTCAGCACGGGACGGCCCCCATCCGCGTCATCCGGGCCGCGATCTCCTCGGCCGCCGGGGCGTGCAGCTCGTCGCGCACCGTGCCGTCCGCGAGGAACAGCACCCGGTCCGCGTAGGAGGCGGCGACCGGGTCGTGGGTCACCATGATCACGGTCTGGCCGCCGTCCGCCATGGCCCGGAGCAGGGCCAGGACCTCGCGGCCGGTCGTGGAGTCCAGCGCACCGGTGGGCTCGTCGCCGAAGAGCACGTCGGGCCGGGTGATCAGGGCGCGGGCCAGCGCCACCCGCTGCTGCTGTCCGCCCGACAGCTCGCCGGGGCGGTGCCCGGCGCGCCCGGCGAGGCCCACCCGGTCCAGGACGCCGAGGACGTCGGCGCGCTTGGGGCGGCGGCCGGCGAGCCGGAGCGGCAGGGCCACGTTCTGCTCGGCGGTCAGCGCGGGGAGCAGGTTGAACGCCTGGAAGACAAAGCCGATGCGGCTGCGTCGGAGGAGGGTCAGCCGACGCTCGCTCAGCCCGGTCAGCTCCGTGTCGCCCAGGAACACCTGGCCCGCGGTGGGCCGGTCGAGGCCGGCGGTGCACTGGAGCAAGGTGGACTTGCCGGAGCCGGAGGGGCCCATGACCGCCGTGAAGGAGCCCCGGGGGATGTCGAGGCTGACCGCGTCGAGCGCGGTCACGGCACCGGATCTGCCGGCGTAGGACCGGGTGACCGAGCGGAGTCGTACGGCTGCGTTTCTCATGCCCTCAGCCAACCGCCGCCGCACGCGCGGCACATCGCAGCGGTTTCCACTCTTGAGGTGGAGCTGCCTCCACCTCAAGAG
>NZ_JBMNDO010000102.1:0-28563 GCF_052542855.1 Streptomyces sp. SAS_281 | reverse complement strand
TCTCTTTCCCCCCCCCCCCCCCCCCCCCCCCCCCCCCCCACCCGGCTTACCCCCATCGAGTGCGGAGCCGCACCTTTGCCAACCGCCGCCGAACGAGCAAAACCCCCCACGGCCTTCACTCGCTCTTCCGGTGGCTCCGGAATCGCACCCGACGCCGTACAGCTTTTCGTCCGGCGGCCGGTCCGGGCGAGGCGTTTCACCTCTGGCCGAAACCCCGTGGTGACGTGCTGTTACGATTCGCATACTCTTGCGAGGGGGGAATTGCAGGTGCAAGGGGTGGGAGTTCGGTGCTGCGTATCCATGTCTCCGGATGGGATCTTTCCCGGGTGCGGATGGCCTCCGGGCCGGACGCGCTGTGGGAGACCATTCTCAGTTTTCACCGGCTGAGGGACCGGAGGGCTTCCACGGTCTTCGGGAAATGGCGCACGGAAACCCGCCCACGGTTGAGCGGTGAAGTACGTCTGCTGTCCGCGGTGGTCCCGCAGCGCGGCTATTTCCCCGACTTCCTGACGCCTTCTCAGGAAAACTCCGACCCGCTCGGCCTCGATGCCGGAATGGAAGCCGTGCGCGCCACTCCGCCCGACCGCCTGCGCGCCGAGATCGCCCTCCTGAGCGACCCCGGCGCCCGGCGCGCCGCCCGCCTCGGCCCCCTGCGCGAGGGCGGCGCCGAGCCCGTGGCCCGCCTCGTCGGCGCCTTACGGGACTACCACCGCGCCGCTGTCGAGCCGTACTGGCCGCACATCCGCTCCGCCGTCGAGGCCGACCGGGCGATCCGGGGCCGCGCCCTCCTGGACGGCGGCGCCGACGAACTGCTCGCCACGCTGCCCCCGGTCATCCGGTGGCGGGCGCCCGTCCTGGAGGCGGACTACCCCGTGGACCGGGACCTCCACCTGGACGGGCGCGGGCTGCTCCTCCAGCCGTCCTACTTCTGCCGGGGCACCCCCGTCGTCCTGCGAGACCCCCTGCTCCCGCCGGTCCTGGTCTACCCGGTCGCCCACCCCGCCGCCCCCGCCTTCGCCGACCCGGGCCCCTCGCTCGGCCGGCTCCTCGGGCAGACCCGCTCCACGGTCCTGCGGGCCATCGGCGACGGCTGCACCACCAGCGAACTGGCCCGGCGCGCCGGGGTCTCCCTCGCCTCGGCCAGCCAGCACGCCTGCGTCCTGCGCGAGGCGGGGCTCGTCCACACCCTGCGGCACGGCAGCTCCGTCCAGCACACCCTGACCCCGCTCGGCGGCTCGCTGCTGCGGGGCGGGGCGCCGGTCGCGGTTTCGTGAAGGGCCCGGTACGGAAAGGATCCGCGGCCGCGCCGATGAGTTCCGGGCACCCCGATGAGTTCCGGGGACCCCCGGCGTCTACCCGTCGAGAAGCGTGCGACAGAAGCACAGGAAACCAGAGCACCGAGAGAGCGAGACGGCCATGCCCCAGATGATCTTCGTGAACCTGCCGGTCAAGGACCTGGAGACGTCGAAGAACTTCTTCGCGAAGCTGGGCTACTCCTTCAACCCGCAGTTCAGCGACGAGCGCACCGCCTGCCTCGTCATCAGCGACACGATCTTCGCCATGCTCCTCCAGGAGGAGCGCTTCAAGGACTTCACCAAGAAGGACATCGCGGACGCCGCCTCGTCCACCGAGGTGATCCTCGCGCTCAGCGCGGACAGCCGCGAGAAGGTCGACGAGCTGGCCGACGCCGCCCTCGCCAACGGCGGATCACCCGCCAACGAGACGCAGGACCTCGGCTTCATGTACGGCCGCTCCTTCCAGGACCCGGACCACCACATGTGGGAGGTCATCTGGATGGACCCGTCCGCCGTCCAGGGCTGAGCCGCGGCGGCCGGGCTACAGCCCCGGGTACGTCACCCCGGTCAGCTGCTCCGAGGCCACCCACAGGCGCTCGCCCGCCACATCGCCGCGCGTCCAGCCCGCCCGCCAGGACGGTCCGGGCGCGCCGCGCAGGCCCAGCACCCGGGGGCCGGTGAACGAGTCGGGGCGCACGCCCGGCGCGGTGGCCGCGTACAGCGTGGGCAGGGCGCCCGCCGACGCCGGCCGGGCGACCACGCGGTTGGCGATCCCCATGACCCGCTCGGCCCCCCTGCGGTTCTCCATCCGGGCGGCGGCCGTCTGGAGGTTGGTCGAGGCGTAGCCGGGATGGGCGGCGGCGGCGACCACTGTGCTGCCGGTCGCCGCGAGCCGCCGGGCCAGCTCGTGGACGAAGAGCAGGTTCGCGGTCTTCGAGCGGCCGTAGGCGGTCCAGCGGCGGTAGTTCCGCTCGCTGTTGAGGTCGCCCATGTCGATGTTGCCCAGGGCGTGCAGCCCGCTGGAGACGGTCACCACCCTGGCGCCCCCGGTGGCCGGCAGCTTCGGCAGCAGCAGCCCGGTGAGCGCGAAGTGCCCGAGGTGGTTGACGCCGAACTGGGTCTCGAAGCCGTCGGCGGTCCGCCCGTACGGAAGGGCCATCACCCCGGCGTTGTTGATCAGCAGGTCGAGCCGGTCCGCCCGGAAGCCCTCGGCGAACGCGCGCACGGAGGACAGGTCGGCCAGATCGAGCCGGGCGAACTCCACGTCCGCGCCGCGCACCGCGTACCGGATGCGGGCCGCCGCCTCCTCGCCGCGCCGCTCGTCGCGGCAGGCGAGCAGCACCCTGGCTCCGCAACGGGCCAGCTCGCGGGCGGTGACGAGCCCGATCCCGCTGTTGGCACCCGTCACCACGGCCGTGCGGCCACTCTGGTCGGGTATGTCGCGCGCGCTCCAGCCGTGGGTCATGGATCAAGCGTACGACCGGGGACGCGGACGACCGGAAGCACCCGTTCGGGGTACTTCCGGCCGTCGTGGCGGGTCAGTCCGCGCGTACCTCGAAGACCGGTACGGAGACCTCGTCGTCGTCCAGGCAGGCGCCCGTCGCCAGGTCGAAGCGCTGTTTGAGCAGGGGTGAGGCGACGAACGGCTGCCCGCCGTCCGATCCGATCAGGCCGCGCGAGAGGACGTAGGCCCCGGTGAACGGGTCGCGGTTGTCGATGGCGTACGTCCGCCCCGCCCGGTCCAGGAAGAGCGCGACCTGCCGGCCGTCCGGGAGGAGGGCGGCGACCCCGCGGCCGGGGGTCAGCAGCGAGCGGTCGCACACCGTGAGCCAGCCGTCCCCGGCGGCGAGCCGGACGGTCCGGGTGTCCTGCGCGGTCTCCAGCGTCTGCGTGGTCATCAGGAGGCGGTCCCTTCAAGAGTGCGGATGGCGAGAACCGGGCCGGCGAGGAGGTCCAGGTCCGGCTTGACCTGGTCGCGTTCCGGGACGAACTTGACCGACGGGTCGGGGGCGTCGGGCGCGTTGACGAAGGTGACGAACCGGCGCAGCCGCTCGGGGTCGTTGATGGTCTCGGCCCACTCGTCGCGGTAGCCGCGGACGTGGTCGGCCATCAGCCGCTCCAGCTCCTCGCAGAGCCCCAGCTTGTCGTGCACGACGACGTCCCGGACGTGTTCCAGGCCGCCCTCGATGCGCTCCAGCCAGGCCGAGGTGCGCTCCAGCCGGTCCGCGGTGCGGATGTAGAACATCAGGAACCGGTCGATCAGCCGGACCAGTTCGGCGTCGGACAAATCCTGGGCGAGCAGGTCGGCGTGGCGCGGAGTGGCACCGCCGTTGCCGCCCACGTAGAGGTTCCAGCCGCCGGCCGTGGCGATGATCCCGAAGTCCTTGCCCCGGGCCTCCGCGCACTCCCGGGCACATCCCGAGACCGCCGACTTCAGCTTGTGCGGGGAGCGCAGCCCCCGGTAGCGCAGCTCCAGGTCGATCGCCATCTTCACGGAGTCCTGCACGCCGTAGCGGCACCAGGTCTGCCCGACACAGGACTTGACCGTGCGCAGCGACTTCCCGTACGCGTGCCCGGACTCGAAGCCGGCGTCGACCAGCCGGGTCCAGATCAGCGGCAGCTGGTCGACGCGGGCACCGAAGAGGTCGATGCGCTGACCACCGGTGATCTTGGTGTAGAGCCCGAAGTCGCGGGCCACCTCGCCGATCACGATCAGCTTGTCGGGGGTGATCTCGCCGCCGGGTATGCGCGGCACGATCGAGTACGAGCCGTTGCGCTGGAGGTTGGCCAGGAAGTGGTCGTTGGTGTCCTGGAGGGCCGCCTGCTCGCCGTCCAGGACGTAGCCGCTGGCGCCGACCGTCGGCGCGAGCGAGGCGATGACCGAGCCGACCGTCGGCTTGCAGACCTCGCAGCCGTCGCCGCCCCGCGCCTCCTCCCGCCCGTGGGAGTCGAGGAGGTCCGCGTACGAGGTGATGCGCAGGGTGCGCACGATCTCGTACAGCTCGCTGCGGGTGTAGGCGAAGCAGCCGCACAGGCCCGCGTCCGCGCTCTGCGGGAGCAGTTGGCCGATCACCTTGACGCAACTGCCGCAGCCGGTGCCGGCCTTGGTGCACTTCTTCACCTCGGGGAGCGTGGTGTGCTCGCAGATCGCGCCCTTGGTGACGTTGTGGCAGGAGCAGATCACCGCCTCGTCGGGCAGCGCGGACGGGCCGAGCGCCACCGGGCCGCCCGCCCCCGCCGGGAGCACCAGCTGTTCCGGGGCGACCGGCAGCACGCTCCCGGTCATCGGGCGCAGCGTGCCGTACTGGTCGGCGTCGCCGACGAGGACCCCGCCCAGCAGGGTGCCGTCCGCCGCCATCACCAGCTTCTTGTAGACGCCGGAGCGGGCGTCCGAATACACCACGTCGAGGCAGCCCTCGGCGGTGCCGTGCGCGTCGCCGAACGAGGCCACGTCCACCCCGAGCAGCTTCAGCTTGGTCGACAGGTCGGCGCCGGTGAACGCGGCCTCCTTCCCGGCGATCACCTCGGCGGCCGTCAGCGCCATCTCGTAACCCGGCGCCACCAGTCCGTACACCCGGCCGTCCGAGGCGAGGGCGCACTCCCCGATGGCGAAGACCGCCGGGTCGGAGGTCCGGCACTCCTCGTCCACGACGATCCCGCCGCGCGGCCCGACGGCGAGCCCGCAGTCCCGGGCCAGCTGGTCGCGGGGGCGCACCCCGGCCGAGAACACCACCAGGTCCGTGGCCAGCGCGGAGCCGTCGGAGAGCGCCATCCCGGTCACCGCGCCGTCCTCGCCCGCGGTCACCTCCTGCGTGCCGACCCCGGTGTGCACGGTCAGGCCCATGTCCTCGATGGTGCGCAGCAGCGCCGCGCCGCCGCCCTCGTCCACCTGGACCGGCATCAGGCGGGGCGCGAACTCCACCACGTGGGTGTCCAGGCCGAGGCCCTTCAGGGCGCCGGCCGCCTCAAGGCCGAGCAGCCCGCCGCCGACCACCGCGCCGGTCGTCGCGTCCTTCGCGTACTCCTCGATGGCGAGCAGGTCCTCGATCGTGCGGTAGACGAAGCAGCCGGTGCTGTCCTTGCCGGGGACCGGCGGCACGAACGGGTACGACCCGGTCGCCAGCACCAGCGTGTCGTAGGCGAAGACCTCGCCGGACCGCGCGGTGACCGTACGGGCCGAGCGGTCCACGGTCACCGCCGGGTCGCCGAGCCGCAGCTCGAAGCCGTGCCGCTCCATGAAGCCGTCCTCGACCAGCGACAGCTCCTCCGGGGTCTTCCCCGCGAAGTACGAGGTCAGCTGGACGCGGTCGTAGGCGGCGCGGGGCTCCTCGCACAGGACGACGACCCGGGCGGTCCCGGCGGTGCCGGTGAGACCGCGCTCGGCCAGGGCCTCCAGGAAACGCTGGCCGACCATCCCGTGCCCGACGACCACGAGCGTCGGCACGGCGGCAGGGCCTGAGGTGGGGGCGGTCGGGGGAGTGGACACCGGCATCTCGGGGCCTCCGTCGTCGGTGAGCAGATTCGGCAGGGCCACAGGCGCCGGGCCTGTGTGCTCATGACCGGAAGCGTGTCCCGGCGGTGTTACCCGGCCGGTTCCCCGCTGTTTCCCGGGAGGAACCTTGCGCTCAGCACCCGCCGAAAAGGTCTGTGAGGCGGCCGGCGGAGGCCGGGAAAGGGGCCTTGTCCTGCGGAAACCTCAGAGTTGGCTCAACTTTCCCGGTGCGGCCCCGGAACGGTTGGACGGTGCACGCATCCGCTCCATAGGGTCGTGCTCATGCCGGACATCACCCTGACCACCCTTGTCGTGCTGTGCCTCGCCGCCGCCGCGGCGGGCTGGGTCGACGCGGTGGTCGGCGGCGGCGGACTGCTCCTGCTGCCCGCGCTGCTGCTCGGTCTGCCGCACCTTCCGGCCGCGCAGATCCTCGGCACCAACAAGGCGGTCGCCATCGTCGGCACCTCGGGCGCCGCCGTCACCTACGCGCGCAAGGCGCCCGTGAAGGTGGGCACGGCGGTCCGGATCGGGCTCGCGGCCCTGGCCGGGTCGATGACCGGCGCGTTCTTCGCCGCCGGGATCAGCAGCGAGGTGCTGCGTCCGGTGATCATGGTGGTGCTGCTCGCCGTCGCCGCGTTCGTGATGCTGCGGCCCCAGTTCGGCCGGGCGGCCGGGGAGGATGTCCCGCCGCCGGTCACCCGGGCCCGCAGGATCACCGCGATCGTCCTGGTGGGCGGCGGCATCGGCCTGTACGACGGGCTGTTCGGACCCGGTACGGGCACCTTCCTGGTACTCGCCCTGACCGCCGTGCTCCACCTCGACCTGGTGACCGCGTCGGCCACCGCGAAGATCGTCAACGTCTGCACCAACGCCGGGGCGCTGGCGATGTTCGCCCACCAGGGCAACGTGCTGTGGCAGCTGGCGGCGCTGATGGCGGTGTTCAACCTGGCGGGCGGGCTGCTGGGCGCGCGGATGGCGCTGCGCAAGGGCAGCGAGTTCGTCCGCGGGGTGCTCCTGGTGGTGGTGTTCTCGCTGGTGGCGAAGCTCGGGTTCGACCAGTGGCAGAGCTGAGGTTCAGCGCACGCCGGTGAGGTGGGCGTACGCCACCACGTTCCCCCGGTAGCCCGTCGCCTCGGAGTACCCGCCGCCGCAGGTGATCAGCCGGAGTGAGGCGTGCTCGGAGGCGCCGTAGACCCGCTGGTCCGGGAAGTCGTCGTTCTCGTACACCTCGATCGCGTCGAGCGTGAAGACGGCGGTACGGCCGTCCTGCCGGTCCACCTCGACGGTGCTGCCCTTCTTCAGTGAGCCCAGGTCGTAGAAGACGGACGGTCCCTCCGCGTTGTCTACGTGGCCGGCGACGATCGCGGTGCCCTCGGCCCCTGGCGGGGTGCCGTCCTTGTACCAGCCGACGATGTCCGTGTTCCCGGCCGGCGGTACGTCCAGGCTGCCGTCGGCCCCGAGCCCGAGCCGCATCATCGGCGCGTCGACCCGGATGGCGGGAATCCGGATGCGTACCGGCGCGGAGGGGCGCAGCGGCTCGGCGACCGGGGAGCCGGGCAGCAGGGCGGGCCCGGCGGCGAACGCCTGGGCGGCGGCCGGGCCCGGCGGGGTGAGCCGGGTGCCCGCGCCGTTCTGGATCAGCCAGACACCGGCCAGCGCCACGACGACGAGCAGCCAGCCCTTGGCCTTCTGGGACACGGTGGTCCTCCGGGGTACGGAAGCGGGAAACGGTCCCGTCCCGGTGGCGCGGGGCCACCGGGACGGACACCGGGCGGTACGGAGGGGTGGATGCCTCCGTCAGCCGGCGTCCCGCGTGCCGCTCGCCCGGCGACGCAGGAGCCAGGCTCCGCCGACGGCGGCAGCGGCGAGTACGCCGGCTCCCGCCGCGATCTGGGTGGTGTCCGGGCCGACGCTGCCGCCGACTCCGGTCTTCACGTGCCCCGAGGGGGCGGTGGGGGCGGCCGAGGTGCGGTGCCCGGAGGGCGTCTCCCGCCCGGCCCCGGTCTCGTCCCGCCCGGCCCCGGTCTCGTCCCGCCCGGCCCCGGTCGGGCGTTCGGTGGGCGAGGTGCGGCCGGCCTCGGCGGGGGCGTCCGGGACGAGGCCGGAGCCGGCGGCCTCGGCGTCGAGACCGTCCAGGCCCTCCGTGTCCTCGTCGCCGCCCAGCCCTTCGAGGTCGGAGAAGTCGTACGTGGGCGCGTCGGCGGTCCCCGCGGGGTCCTCGGTGCCCGCCGCCCGGTCCGCGGCCTTCACCTCGATCTCGCCGGTGGCCTTCCTGCCGTTCGCGCAGTCCACGCCGATGCCGTAGGAGCCGGGCGCGACGCCGCCCGGCACCCGGAAGGAGCCGGCCAGGGCCTCTTCGAGGGAGGCGGGCGCCAGCGGGAACTCCGGGGCGTCCAGCGCGCTCGCGTCACCGGTGGCGGCGCTGTCGTCGCCGCAGGCGGTGGTGTCCACGGTCACCGTGGCTCCCGGCGCGGCGCTGGCGGGGGTGATCCGCAGGGGTGCCTGCTCGTCCCCGTACGCGGACGGGGCGGTGGCGCCGAGGCCCAGCGCGGCGGCGGCCAGGGCCGCGGCGGCGGTGCCGGTCACGAGTCGGGCAGGACGGCGCATGGGGGTTTCCTCCGAGCCGGGGGCGCTGACGGGTGTGTCCTGGCACCGAGCCAACAGCCGGACCGGCACCCATGCCTGCTGACACCGAGTCAGCTGTCACCCGTCCGGCCCGGCTCGGCCTCCTTGCCAACCGATGTCGTCGCAGGTCACAGGGGGGACGGTGGGGGAGGTGCGCAGTCCGGGGCGCCCTGGTGCCGTTCGGGTGACGGGCCCGCCGGTCAATGTGGCGCACATCACATGCGTGAGCCGTCGCTGAGCGGGAACACGCATCACAACCCCCCACGGGACGGTGTGCACAGCCGCCCCCGGCCGACCGCCCCCTCCGGACCTCTCCCCCCCCCTGGGTCCGAAGGGGGCGGACTGCGTCAGGGGCGCCCCGGCGCGGCGGCCGACCACTCGACCACCGGCGGCCGGATCCGGGCGCAGAGCGGCCGCCCCCCGGCGTCCGAGAGCGGGAGCCGTGCGGTGAGGTGCCCCGAGCGCACGGCCGCCGCCAGGACGGCCGGCTCGACGTCGGAGAACATCAGCTTGGCCCGCCGGAACATCGTGAACAGGCCGTCCGCGTCGACCGTCCCCCAGGACAGGTACACGAAGCGCCCGCCGAGCCGGTGCTGCACGTACGGCCCCCGGACCGCGATCCCGTCCGCTTCCGCGGTCGCCGTGCACTCCAGGGTCCAGCGGGCACCGGGCGCGTCCCCCGGTGTCGGACCGAGGAGTTCGCCGGGGTGGTCCCTGCGCTGGACGCCCAGGTGGATGTTCTCGTAGCCGGGGAAGCCGGGCCCGGCCGGGCAGGAGCGGCCGGGCAGGAGTGATCCCTCGATGTGGAGCAGCAGAGGAGCCTCCATGGGTCAGACCGCCTCGTCCGGCGCGCCGTCGTACGCCGCCGCCAGCCGTTCCATCAGCTCGGCGTCGACCGTGAACGCGGTGTCGTCGATCCGGGCGACGGGGGCCATGCCCAGCGAGTTGACGAGGAACGCCGACCGGAACGCCCCGAGGCCGTCCAGGGTCACGGCCTGGCGCGACGACTCCAGGCCCGCGCCCGGAAGCCGGCGTTCCAGGACGCCCATGGTCACACCGGACAGGGCCGGGGCCTGCGGCCAGGTGATCGCGGTGCCGTCCCAGAACCCGATGTTGGTGAACGCGCCCTCGGTCACCGAGCCGTCGGGCAGGGTCAGCAGCGCGTCGTCGAAGCCGGCGCGCCGGGCTTGGTCCGCGTAGTAGGTGGGGCCGAACTCGCCGGGCCGCTTGAGGTGCGCGGCGGTCCGGGCGAACGGGACGGACATCAGGGCCCTGGGCCCCGGGGGCATCCCGCCCGGCTCCCGTACCGTCACCATGACGGTCGTCGCGGCGCTCCCCGGCGGCAGGTACGCGTGCACCCGCACCGAGGCGTCCGCCATGCCCGCGCCCTCCCACGCGTGCCGGACCAGCCGGCGCACCAGGCCCCCGTCCAGGGGGAGTCCGAACAGCTCGCGGTTGGCCGCGTCCAGCCGGGCCAGGTGCAGATCCAGGCCGCGCACCCGGCCCGCACGCACCTGCATCGCCGTGAAGTGGCCGTAGGTGAAGAAGAGCGCCCGGCGCAGATCGTCCTCGGTGGCGGGCCGGCCGTCGAATTCGGCGTACGGGAGGGCCGCCGCTGCTGGAGTCGTCATGCGGCCACGGTAGGCGGCCGCCACCACCCGGCGGGAGGTCCGTTCCGGTCCGCGTTTGACCTCAACCATGGTTGATGTACGAACGTCTTCGTCATGGACCTCAACACCGCGGAATCCACCGCCACCACCCTGTCCGGGAGCGCCCCCCTGAAGGTGGCCGTCATTCTTTCCAGCAACCGCGAGGGCCGTTTCGCCCCCGTCATCGCCGACTGGTTCCTCGCCCACGCCGACGCCCATCCCGCGATCGGGACGGACGTGCTCGACGTCGCCGGCCTCGACCTGCCGACCGCCCTCTCCTACCGTCCGGAGCCCCGGGTCAGGGAGGTGCTGGCCGGGGTCTCGGCCAGGCTGGCCGAGGCGGACGCCTTCGTCGTCGTCACCCCCGAGTACAACCACTCCTACCCGGCGCCCCTGAAGAACCTCATCGACTGGCACCGCGACGAGTGGCAGGCCAAGCCCGTCGCGTTCGTCTCCTACGGCGGGGTCTCCGGCGGACTGCGCGCGGTCGAGCACCTGCGCCAGGTCTTCGCCGAGCTGCACTCCGTGTCGATCCGCGACACCGTCTCCTTCCACAACGCGGGCGCCCAGTTCGACGACGAGGGCAGGCACCGCGACCCGGCCGGCGCGGACGCCGCCGTGAAGACGCTGCTCGACCAGCTCGTCTGGTGGGGCCGCGCCCTGCGGGACGCGAAGAGGGCCCACCCGTACGGCGGCTGATGGCGCGGCGGGGGGCGGGACCCCACAATCGGTGGGGGACCGCCCATCACCGCGAGGAGAGGCCGAAGTGACGACGACGCCGGCATGGCTGACCGTACTGACCACGACGGACAGCGAGGAGAAGGCCAGGGCGCTGGCGCGCGGAGTGGTCGAGGCGCGGCTCGCCGCGTGCGTGCAGATCTCCGCGCCCGTCACCTCCGTCTACCGCTGGCAGAACGCCATCGAGGCCACCGAGGAGTGGCAGCTGTTCTGCAAGACGACGGCCGAGCGGTACGAGGAGCTGGAGGCCCACCTCCAGGAGGCGCACGACTACGACACCCCGGAGATCATCGCCCTGCCGGTCCTCCGGGGCAGCGCCCGCTACCTGGGCTGGGTCTCCGCCGAGACGGCCCCGGTCACCTCGGTCTGAGCCCCCGTCAGCGGGAGGCCGCCGCCAGCGCGTCGTCCACGCCCCGCTCCCGGGGGCCCAGGAAGTGCGGGTCCGGCTCGAACAGGGCGTCGAGCGCTGCCTTGCCCGCCGCGAACACCTCCCGCGTCCCGCCGTAGTACCAGGTGACGTCGTGCTTCGCGTCGACCCCGACCCCGTACGCGTCGATCCCCGCCGCCCGGCACAGCGCGATGGCCCGGCGGATGTGGAAGCCCTGGCTCACCAGCACCGCCCGGTCGACGCCGAAGATCCTCTTCGCCCGCACGCACGAGTCCCAGGTGTCGAACCCCGCGAAGTCGCTGACGATCCGGTCGTCCGGCACGCCCTTCCCGACCAGGAACGCCCGCATCGCGTCCGGCTCGTCGTACTCCGCGCGGCTGTTGTCCCCGGTCACCAGGACGACCTTCACCTTGCCGTCCCGGTAGAGCGCGGCGGCCGTCCGCAGCCGGTTCGCGAGGTACGGGGACGGCTTCCCGTCCCACAGCCCCGCCCCGAACACCACCGCGACCTCCCGGGCGGGCACGTCCTCGACGGTCCTGATCCGGGCATCGGCCACCCCATGCAGCCAGGCCGCCGGCGCCAGGGCCAGCACACACGCGGCCATCAGCCCCTGCACGGCCCGCCGCCGCCCCCGACGGGTCCTCGGCAGCCGGGGCCGCAGCCGGCGGGCGGCCCCCCGCAGCCCGGCGCCCCGCACCCGTTCGCCCCCCGGCGTCCGCCACATCCGTGCCCCCACTCGTCCGCCCCCTGCCTCCGGGGTCCGACCGCCCCTCTCCTACGGGACGATCCGGCGGCCGAAAGGGTTCTCGGCCCGGCCCGGGCGGTCCGCGTACGATCGGGCGATGTCGCTTCCACGGTTGATCGCCTCCGATCTCGACGGCACCCTGCTGCGCGGTGACGGCTCGCTCTCGCCCCGCACCCTGCGCGCCCTGCGCACCGCCGAGGAGGCCGGGGCGGAGATCGTCATCGTGACCGCCCGGCCGCCGCGCTTCGTGGACCGGCTGGCCGAGGCCACCGGCCTCGTGGGCACGGCGGTGTGCAGCAACGGCGCCCTCGTCTACGACATGGCGAGCCGCAGCGTCGTCTCCTCCCAGGCGCTGCCCCTGACCGTGGCCCGGCAGGTCGCCACCGCGCTCGCCGCAGCCGTCCCCGGCGTCGGCTTCGCCCTGGAGACCGGCAACCAGGTCTTCTACGAACCCGCCTACCGGCTGCGCCTGTCCGAGGACGAGGGCGCCGAGCTCCCGGTGGCCTCCCTCGCCGAGCTGTGGCTCACCGACGCCCCCGTCACCAAGCTGCTCGCCTGGTCGGAACAGCTCGACGCGGACACCCTGCTCGCCGCCGCCCGCCAGGGGGCCGGCGACACCGTCCAGCTGACCCACTCCGGCGGGCGCGGGCTGCTGGAGATCAGCGCGCCCGGCGTCACCAAGGCCGGCGCGCTCGCGGTGCTCTGCGCGGAACGGGGCATCGACGCGGCGGACGTCATCGCGTTCGGCGACATGCCCAACGACCTCACCGTCCTCGCCTGGGCCGGTACGGGCTACGCCATGGCCAACGCCCACCCGGCGGTGCTGGCCGCCGTACCGGCTCACGCCCGGACCAACGAGGAGGACGGGGTGGCCCAGGTCATCGAGCGCCTGTTCGCGGTACGGGGGAGGGGCTGAGGGAGCGCCAAGTCTCCCGGCCGTCGCCGCGCTTCCCCGTGAGGCGACGGAAAACGCCCGTGACGGACATGCAACGCCCCGGCAACGTGCGTCCGCCACCATCACCCCATGCACCGCATCCGGCACCTCCCCGCGCACCCCCCGGCGTCCGCCGCCCCGGCCCTGGTCGCCGTAGCCCACGGCAGCCGGGACCCCCGCACCCCGCGCACCGTGGCCGCGCTCCTGGACCGGGTCCGCGAACTGCGCCCCGGGCTCGACGTCCGCCTCGGCCACATAGAGCTCAACGCGCCGCTCCTTCCGGACGCCCTGCACGCCCTCGGCACCGGCGAGGCCGTCCTCGTACCGCTGCTGCTCGGGCGCGGGCACCACGTCAAGCACGACATCCCCGCGTCGGTCGCCGCCGCCCCCGCTCTCCGGGCCCGGGTCGCCGCACCGCTCGGGCCGCACCCGCTGCTGGTGGAGGTGTTGCACGACCGGCTCGCCGAGGCCGGCTGGCAGGCTTCGGACCGGGGGAACCGCGACAGTGCCGTCGTCCTCGCCGCCGCCGGGTCGCGCGACCCCGAATCGGCCGCCGACACCCGGCACACCGCGCGGCTCCTCGGGGAACGGCTCGGCGGCGTCCCCGTCGTGGCCGCCTACGCCTCCGCCGCCTCGCCCACCGTGCCCGCCGCCGTGCGCGCGCTCGCCGCCCGGGGCCACCGCAGGATCGCCGTCGCCTCGTACTTCACCGCGCCCGGCCGCTTCGCCTCGGCCGCCGCCGCCCACGCGCCCTGGATCGCCGCCGCCCCGCTCGGCGCCCACCCGGCGCTGGCCCGGCTGCTCCTGCACCGCTACGACCAGGCGCGCGCGGCCGGAGCCGCCGCGTACGACATACCCATGAACACACGTTTCCCGGCCTCCGCCTGACCCGTCCTGTCGGTGCGGCGGATTACTGTCGGACCCATGAACGGCACGGACGGCACACAGCACCCCGGTACGGCGCCCTACGGCCCCGCCGACGCCGAGCGCTGGGACCCCGAGCCGGACAAACGGCCCGGCCGCACCGCCTTCCAGCGCGACCGCGCCCGCGTGCTGCACTCCGCGGCGCTGCGCAGGCTCGCCGGGAAGACCCAGGTCGTCACGCCCGGCACCCGCGGCCCCGCCTGGGACGCCAGCCCGCGCACCCGGCTCACCCACTCCCTGGAGTGCGCCCAGGTCGGCCGCGAGCTGGGCGCCGCCCTCGGCTGCGACCCCGATCTGGTGGAGGCGGCCTGCCTCTCCCACGACATGGGACACCCGCCTTTCGGCCACAACGGCGAACAGGCGCTCAACGACTTCGCCTCCGACTGCGGCGGCTTCGAGGGCAACGCCCAGTCGCTGCGGCTGCTCACCCGCCTCGAACCCAAGCGCTTCGTCCCCGATACCCGCACCGGCGACCTGGCCAGCGTCGGCCTCAACCTCACCCGCGCCGCCCTCGACGCCGCCACCAAGTACCCCTGGCCCCGGGACGCCCACCCCACCGACCCCGGCTCGCCCAAATTCGGGGTCTACGAGGACGACCTGCCGGTCTTCCAGTGGTTCCGCCGGGGCGCCCCGCGCCACCGCAAGTGCTTCGAGGCCCAGGTCATGGACTGGTCCGACGACGTGGCGTACTCCGTGCACGACTTCGAGGACGGGCTGCACGCCGGGCACATCGACCCCAACTGCCTGGAGGCCGAGCCGGAGCGCCGGGACATCTGGGCCGTCGCCGTCGGCCGCTACGTCCCCGCCGACACCGACCCGCAGGAGCTGGCCGAGGCGCTCGACCGGCTCATCGCCCAGGAGTGGTGGCCGCACGGCTACGACGGCTCCGCCGTCGCCCAGGCCCGGCTGAAGGACGCCACCAGCCAGCTCATCGGCCGCTTCTGCCTCGCCGCCGAGACCGCCACCCGACAGGCCCACGGCACCGGACGCCTCACCCGTTACGCCGCCGAGCTGGTCGTCCCGCGCGCCACCCGCAACGAGTGCGCGGTGCTCAAGGCCATCGCCGACCGCTACGTGATGCAGCGCGCCGAGCAGGAGGAGATCCGCGCCGACCAGCGCGTCGTCATCGCCGAGCTGGCCGCCGCGCTCACCGCCCGCGCCCCGGAAGGGCTCGAACCGCAGCTGCGCGCGCTGTACGAGGCGGCGCCCGACGACCGCGCCCGCAAGCGGGTCCTCGTCGACCAGATCGCCGCCCTCACCGACGCCTCCGCCCGCGCCCTGCACGCCCATCTCACCCGAGGGGGCGCCCGCCACCGGGAGTGACCTGATCGGGCCACACCCCCTTCCCCCACTACGCTGCGTGCGGGACGCTCGCAGTTGGCGCCGCGCAGCAAGCACCGAGGAGGCATCACGTGGTCGACGCACATCGGACGTTCGTCATCGTCGGCGGAGGGCTGGCCGGGGCGAAGGCAGCCCAGACGCTCCGGTCGGAGGGGTTCAGCGGCCGGGTCATCCTGATCGGCGACGAGCGCGACCATCCGTACGAACGCCCGCCCCTGTCCAAGGGCTACCTGACCGGGAAGGAGGACCGCGACAGCGTCTTCGTCCACGAGACCGCCTGGTACGCGGGCGCGGAGATCGAGCTCCACCTCGGCCAGTCCGTCACCGCCCTGAACCGCGGGGCGCGCACCGTGGAGACGGGCGACGGCACGGTCATCCACTACGACAAGCTGCTCCTCGCCACCGGCGCCGAACCCCGCCGCCTCGACGTCCCCGGCACGGACCTGGCCGGCGTCCACCACCTGCGCCGCCTCGCCCACGCCGACCGGCTGCGCAACGTCCTCGCCGCCCTCGGCCGCGACAACGGCCACCTGGTCATCGCCGGGGCCGGCTGGATCGGCCTGGAGGTCGCGGCGGCCGCCCGCGGCTACGGCGCCGAGGTCACCGTGGTCGAACCGGAGGCAACCCCGCTGCTCCGGGTCGTCGGACCGGAGGTCGGCCAGATCTTCACCGAGCTCCACAGCGACCACGGCGTCCGCTTCCACTTCGGCGGCCGGCTCACCGAGATCGTCGGCCAGGACGGCATGGTCCTCGCCGTACGCACCGACGACGGCGAGGAGCACCCCGCCCACGACGTCCTCGCCGCCATCGGCGCCGCCCCCCGCACCGCGCTCGCCGAGGCCGCCGGCCTGGAGATCGCCCCGCGCGAAGCGGGCGGCGGCATCGCCGTCGACGCCTCGCTGCGCACCAGCGACCCGCACGTCTACGCCGCCGGTGACGTCGCGAGCGCCGCCCATCCGCTGCTCGGGACCCGGCTGCGGGTCGAGCACTGGGCCAACGCGCTCCACGGCGGCCCGGCCGCGGCCCGCGCCATGCTCGGCCAGGACGTCGCCTACGACCGGGTGCCCTACTTCTTCTCCGACCAGTACGACCTGGGCCTGGAGTACTCCGGCTGGGCCCCGCCCGGCAGCTACGACCAGGTGGTCATCCGGGGCGACGCGGGCAAACGCCAGTTCATCGCGTTCTGGCTGAAGGACCGCACCGTGCTCGCCGGGATGAACGTCAACGTGTGGGACGTCACGGAGCACGTGCAGAAGCTGATCCGGGCCGGCCGCCCCGTCGACCCGGACGCCCTGGCCGACCCCTCGGTGCCTCTGGAAACCCTGGTCTGAGCGGCCCCGGGCCGGCGCGCGGGATCCCGCTCCCACCTCCGCACCGGCCCGGGACGGACCCTGCCCCGGCCGTTCCTGTCCGAGCCCACCCGTAGACTTCAAGGCGTGGCAGGCAGGATCAATGACGACGATGTGAAGGCGGTCCGGGACGCGGTCCCGATCGACGCCGTCGTTTCCGAGTACCTCCAGCTGCGCAACGCGGGCGGGGGCAACCTCAAGGGCCTCTGCCCCTTCCACGACGAGAAGTCCCCCTCCTTCCAGGTCAGTCCGAGCAAGGGTCTCTTCCACTGCTTCGGCTGCCAGGAGGGCGGCGACACGATCGCCTTCGTGCAGAAGATCGACCACCTGACCTTCGCGGAGGTGGTCGAGCGGCTCGCCGCCAAGGCCGGCATCACCCTGCGCTACGAGGAGGGCGGCTACAACCCCTCCCACCAGCGCGGCGAGCGGATCAGGCTGGTCGAGGCGCACAAGGCGGCCGCCCAGTTCTACGTGGACCAGCTGAACGGCCCCGAGGCCGAGATCGGCCGCGCGTTCCTCGCGGACCGCGGCTTCGACCAGGCCGCGGCCGCCCACTTCGGCGTCGGTTACAGCCCGGCCGGCTGGGACCACCTCACCCGCTTCCTGCGCGGCAAGGGGTTCAGCGACAAGGAGCTGATCACCTCCGGCCTCTCCCAGGACGGCAGGCGCGGTCCCATCGACCGCTTCCGGGGCCGCCTGATGTGGCCGATCCGCGACACCGCGGGGGACGTCGTCGGCTTCGGCGCCCGCAAGCTCCGCGACGACGACAACGGCCCGAAGTACCTCAACACCCCCGAGACCCCGATCTACAAGAAGTCCCAGGTGCTGTACGGCATCGACCTGGCCAAGAAGGACATCGCCAAGTCCAGCCGGGCCGTCGTGGTCGAGGGCTACACCGACGTGATGGCCTGCCACCTCGCCGGGGTCACCACCGCCATCGCCACCTGCGGCACCGCCTTCGGCGGCGACCACATCAAGATCCTCCGCCGCCTCCTCATGGACAACGGCAGCGCCCGCGTGATCTTCACCTTCGACGGCGACGCGGCCGGGCAGAAGGCCGCCCTGCGCGCCTTCGAGGACGACCAGAAGTTCGCCGCCGAGACGTACATCGCCATCGCCCCGGACAACATGGACCCGTGCGACCTGCGCCTGGTCAAGGGCGACGACGCCGTCCGCGACCTGGTCGAACCGCGCACGCCGCTCTTCGAGTTCGCGCTGCGGCAGATCGTCGGGCGGTACGACCTGGAGACCCCGGCCGGCCGCGCCGCCGCGCTGGACGAGGCCGCCCCCGTCGTCGCCAAGATCAAGACGGGCAGCGTCCAGCGCGAGGTCGCCGTCCAGCTGGCCGGCTTCATCGGCATCCTGGACCAGGAGTACGTCGTCCACCGGATCAACCAGCTGGCCCAGTGGGCCCGCGGCCGGGGCGGCGACCGGCGCGGACCCGCCCCCGCCGCCCGCGGTGGCGCCCGCCACCAGCAGGTCCAGGCACCGGCCGTCCCCTCGGGCCCGGCGCTCAACCTCCGCAGCCCCGCCCACCGCACCGAGCGCGAACTGCTCAAGCTCGCCCTCCAGCGCCCCGAGCTGGTCGCGCCCGCCTTCGACGCCTACGGGGCCGACGAGTTCACGGCACCCCCCTACACCGCCGTGCGCCAGTGCATCGAAGAGGCGGGCGGCGCCGAACAGGGCCTCGCCGACAGCCGCGAATATCTCGTCCGGGTCCTCGACGCCACGCCCAACGAAGCCGTCCGCAAGCTGGTCACCGAGCTCGCGGTCGAGGTCTTCCACGGCAAGTCCATCGACGAGGCCTACGCCGGTGAGCACCTGGTCAAGGTCCGCCTGCGCGCCGTCGACCGCAGGATCCTCGATGTCCAGAGCAGCCTGGCCCGGCTCGGCAGCAACGTGGCCCCCGACCACCTCGCCGCCGCGCAGAACGAGGTCTGGGTCCTCCAGCAGTACGCCCAGACCCTGCGCAACCACGGTGCCGACGCCCTCTGACGCAGGGCCCGACCCGGACGACAGGCCCTGACCGGGCCGTCACCGAACGGACTCAGAAAGTCACCGCACGCCCCTCGTGGCGGCTGTGTGTCGTACCCCACACTGGATGGCGGTGCCCTGAGTCATCGGAGCGCGGCCCCACCCCCGCGGTCCGGCAGCGATCACCTGGAGGTCGCCCCCGTGCAGACCCGGACCGTCACCGAAGCCGAGCGCGCCCCGGCCATCCCCGTACAGGCGCGGGCCGCGAACCACCCCGACGTGGTCATGGAGGAGCCCGACGAGTCCCCGGAGCCGCGCGGCAGACCGGAGGCCGGGCCCACCTCGGACCTGTTCCGCCAGTACCTGCGCGAGATCGGGCGCATCCCGCTGCTCACCGCAGCCGACGAGGTGGAGCTCGCCCGGCGCATCGAGGCCGGCCTGTTCGCCGAGGAACGCCTCGCCCGCACCCCGGACCCCGACACCCGCCTCGCCGTCGACCTGGACCGGCTCGTCGTCATGGGCCGTACGGCCAAGCGCCGCCTCATCGAGGCCAACCTGCGCCTCGTCGTGTCCGTCGCCAAGCGCTACGTGGGCCGCGGCCTGACCATGCTCGACCTCGTGCAGGAGGGGAACCTCGGGCTGATCCGCGCCGTCGAGAAGTTCGACTACGCGCGCGGCTACAAGTTCTCCACGTACGCGACCTGGTGGATCCGGCAGGCCATGTCCCGCGCCCTCGCCGACCAGGCCCGGACGATAAGGGTCCCGGTCCACGTCGTCGAGCTGATCAACCGCGTCGTCCGGGTCCAGCGCCGCATGCTCCAGGAACGCGGCTACGAGCCCGCGCCCGAGGAGGTCGCCGCCCACCTCGACCTGACGCCCGAACGGGTCGGCGAGGTCCTGCGCCTGGCTCAGGAGCCCATCTCGCTGCACGCCCCGGTCGGCGACGAGGAGGACGTCTCGCTCGGCGACCTCATCGAGGACGGCGACGCCGCGTCCCCCGTGGAGTCAGCCGCCTTCCTGCTGCTGCGCCGGCACCTGGAGGACGTGCTCTCCACCCTGGGCGAGCGCGAACGCGAGGTGGTCCAGCTGCGCTACGGGCTGGCCGACGGACGGCCCCGCACCCTGGAGGAGATCGGCCGCCTCTTCGGCGTGACCCGTGAGCGCATCCGCCAGATCGAGTCCAGGACCCTCAACAGACTCCGCGACCACGCCTCCGCCGACCAGCTCCGCGGCTACCTCGACTGACGCGCAGGCGCGTACACCCGAGGCAGCCGCGGAGCGGCCGTACCGCTCAGTCGACCTCGGCGACCGCCTGGGCGAACTGCGCCGCGTACAGCCGGGCGTAGGCGCCCTTCGCGTCCAGCAGTTCGCCGTGCGTGCCCTGCTCCACGATCGAGCCGTTCTCCATGACCAGGATGACGTCGGCGTCCCGGATGGTGGAGAGCCGGTGCGCGATCACGAAGCTGGTACGGCCGTGCGCCAGGCCCGCCATCGCCTTCTGGATCAGCACCTCGGTCCGGGTGTCCACGGAGCTGGTCGCCTCGTCCAGCACGAGTATCACCGGGTCGGACAGGAACGCCCGGGCGATCGTGATCAGCTGCTTCTCGCCCGCGCTGACGCCGGAGCCCTCGTCGTCGATCACCGTGTCGTAACCGTTCGGCAGGGTCCGGATGAAGCGGTCGGCGTGGGCCGCCCGCGCCGCTTCCTCGATCCGCTCCCGGCCGATGTCGCCGGAGGCCCCGTAGGCGATGTTCTCCGCGATGGTCCCGCCGAACAGCCAGGTGTCCTGGAGGACCATGCCGATGCCCGAGCGCAGGTCCGCCCGGGACATCTTCGCGATGTCCACCCCGTCCAGCGTGATCCGGCCGCCCGTCACCTCGTAGAACCGCATCAGCAGGTTGACCAGCGTCGTCTTGCCGGCGCCCGTCGGGCCGACGATCGCGACCGTGTGGCCCGGTTCGACGTTCAGCGACAGGTCCTCGATGAGCGGCTTCTCCGGGTCGTAGCGGAACGACACGTGCTCCAGCGCGACGCTGCCGCGCAGGACGCCGGGGTGCTCGCCCTCGCCCTTCGCCGGATCGGCCTCCTGCTCCTCGGCGTCCAGCAGTTCGAAGATGCGCTCCGCCGACGCCACACCGGACTGCACCAGGTTGGCCATCGAGGCGACCTGGGTCAGCGGCATCGAGAACTGCCGCGAGTACTGGATGAACGCCTGCACGTCACCGATCGACAGCGAGCCGGACGCGACCCGGAGCCCGCCGACCACGGCGATCAGCACGTAGTTCAGGTTCGACACGAACATCATCAGCGGCTGCATGATCCCGCTGTTGAACTGCGCCTTGAACCCGGCCTCGTACAGCGCCTCGTTCTGCTCGGCGAAGTCCCTCGCGGACTCCTCCTGCCGGCCGAAGACCTTCACCAGGGTGTGCCCGGTGTACATCTCCTCGATGTGGGCGTTGAGCTTTCCCGTCACCTTCCACTGCTGCACGAACTGCGGCTGCGAGCGCTTGCCGACCTTCGTCGCCACGACCACCGACAGCGGCACGGTCACCAGCGCGACCAGCGCCAGCAGCGGCGAGATCCAGAACATCATCACCAGCACGCCGATGATCGTCAGCAGCGAGTTGATGAGCTGGCCCATCGTCTGCTGCATCGTCTGCGAGATGTTGTCGATGTCGTTCGTCGCCCGGCTCAGCACCTCGCCGCGCTGGGCGCGGTCGAAGTACGAGAGCGGCAGCCGCGACAGCTTCGTCTGGATGTCCTCGCGCAGCTGGAACACGACCCGGTTGATGATCCGGATCGACAGCCGCGTCGACACCAGCATCAGCAGCCCCGCGCCGACGTACACCGCCAGCGCCATCAGCAGGACGTCGCCGACCGCGCCGAAGTCGATGCCCTGACCCGGCGTGAAGTCCACCCCGGACAGCATGTCGGCCAGGCCGCTGTTGCTCCTGCGCAGACCCTCGACGGCCTGTTCCTTGGTCGTCCCCGCGTCCATGGACCGGCCGATGACCCCGGCGAAGACCAGGTCGGTCGCCTTGCCGAGGATCTTCGGGCCGACCACGGAGAGCCCGACGCTGAACGCGACCGCGACCAGCATCAGGTACAGGGTGTTCTTCTCGACGGCGAAGCGCCTCAGCAGCCGCTTCGAGGACCCCTTGAAGTCCATGGACCGCTCGGTCGGCGCCCCGCCCGCCATCATGCGTCCGCCAGGCCCGGCCATTACGCGGCCTCCGCTTCCGTCAGCTGGGAGAGGACGATCTCCCGGTACGTGTCATTGCCGTCCATCAGCTCGTGATGGGTGCCGGTCCCGACGACCCGCCCCTCGTCCAGCACGATGATCCGGTCGGCCTCCCGGATGGTGGAGACCCGCTGGGCCACGATCACCACGGTCGCCTCGGCGGTCTCCCGCCCGAGCGCCGTGCGCAGCGCCGCGTCGGTCGCGTAGTCCAGCGCCGAGAACGAGTCGTCGAAGAGGTAGATCTCCGGGCGCTGCACCAGCGTCCGCGCGATCGAGAGCCGCTGGCGCTGACCGCCGGAGACATTGGTGCCGCCCTGCGCGATCGGCGCGTCGAGCCCGTGCTCCAGGCCCTGGACGAAGTCCTTCGCCTGGGCCACCTCCAGCGCGTGCCACAGCTCCTCGTCGGTCGCGTCCGGATTCCCGTACCGCAGGTTCGTCGCGACCGTTCCGGAGAACAGGTACGGCTTCTGCGGGACCAGGCTCACCGTCTTCGCCAGCAGCGCCGGGTCCAGCGTCCGCACGTCCGTCCCGTCGACCAGCACCTGCCCGTCCGTCACATCGAACAGCCGGGGTACGAGTCCGAGCAG
Source organism: Streptomyces sp. SAS_281 (assembly GCF_052542855.1). Taxonomy (NCBI): domain Bacteria; kingdom Bacillati; phylum Actinomycetota; class Actinomycetes; order Kitasatosporales; family Streptomycetaceae; genus Streptomyces; species Streptomyces sp. SAS_281. The sequence continues at coordinate 6,281 of NZ_JBMNDO010000102.1, read as the reverse complement.
CGTCGACTTCCCGCTGCCCGTCGACCCGATGATCGCGGTCGTCTCGCCCGGCCGCGCCACCAGGTCCACCGCCCTCAGCACCGGCTCCTCGGCGCCCGGGTAGCGGAAGTCCGCGCCGCGCACCTCCAGGTGCCCGTGGGCGCGCAGTTCGCGCACCGGCTCGACGGGCGGGACGACGCTGGACTCGGTCTCCAGGACCTCCTGGACGCGCTCCGCGCACACCTCGGCGCGCGGCACCATCATGAACATGAAGGTCGCCATCATCACCGACATGACGATCTGCATCAGATAGGCGAGGAACGCGGTCAGCGCACCGATCTCCATCCCGCCGCTGTCGATGCGGTGCGCACCGAACCAGACCACGGCGATGGACGACACGTTCACGACGGTCATCACCGTCGGGAACATCAGGGCCATCAGCCGGCCCGTCGACAGCGCCACGTCCGTCAGCTCGGTGTTGGCGCCCCGGAAACGCCCCTCCTCGTACGTGTCGCGCACGAACGCGCGGATGACGCGGTTGCCGGTGATCTGCTCGCGCAGCACCCGGTTCACCGTGTCGAGCCGCTTCTGCATCTGGCGGAACAGCGGGCGCATCTTCCGCACGATCAGGCTGACCGCGATCCCGAGGACCGGCACCACCGCGAGCAGTACCGCCGAGAGCGGCACGTCCTGGCCCAGCGCCATGATGATGCCGCCGACACACATGATCGGCGCCGACACCATCAGCGTGAACGTCATCAGGACCAGCATCTGTATCTGCTGGACGTCATTGGTCGTACGGGTGATCAGCGAGGGGGCGCCGAACCGCCCGACCTCGCGCGAGGAGAAGGACTGCACCCGGTCGAAGACCGACGCCCGCACGTCCCGCCCGAGCGCGGACGCGGTGCGGGCGCCGATGTAGACGGCCCCGATGTTGCAGACCACCTGGGCGATGCTGACGACGATCATCACGCCGCCGTACTGGAGGATGTAGCCCGTGTCCCCCCGCACGACACCGTTGTCGATGATGTCGGCGTTGAGGGTCGGCAGGTAGAGGGTGGCGCAGGTCTGGAGCAGCTGGAAGACGACCAGCACCGCGAGTGGTTTCTTGTACGGACCGAGATAGGCCCGCAGAATTTTTATGAGCACGCGTGTCTCTCGGAGTCGGCGTAGGTCGGGGGAGCCGACCCATCTTCCGGCACCGCTCGCCGGGACCGCGAACGTTTTTATTCAAGTCCAGGTCAAAAAACGGACTCGGTCCATAATTTCGCGGCCCCTCCGCACTCACCGTGGCGAGTCGAACGCTCCCGGGTGAATCTGGTCCCGCGTCGCGATGTACTGCTGGCGCACCGCCTGCCCCACGGCCAGCTCCTCGCCGGCCTCCAGCACCTGGGCCGCCGCGCCCTGCCAGGCCGGGGGAGTGCGCCCGTCGAGCGCCCCCTGCGAGACCCCGAGCGCCCACGCCGCCTGCCGGGCCGCGCCCAGCGCCGCGTACTGGGCGGGCTCCGGCACGACCACCTGCGTGCCCAGCAGCGCGGGCGCCAGCTGCTGCACCGCGGGCAGCTCGGCCGCCGCGCCCAGCAGGAAGACCCGCCGCACCTCCACGCCCCGGCCCCGCAGCACGTCGAGCGCGTCCGCGAGGGAGCACAGCATCCCCTCGAACGCGGCCCGCGCCAGGTGCTCCGGCTTCATCGACTCCCGCCGCAGCCCGCACAGGGTCCCGGCGGTGTGCGGCAGCTGCGGGGTGCGCTCGCCCTCCAGATACGGCAGGAGGACGAGCCCCGAGGAGCCCGGCGTCGACTTCAGGGCCAGCGCGGACAGGGCGTCCAGCCCCTCCACGTCCAGCATCTCGGCGGTCCCGCGCAGCGCGCGCACCGCGTTCGACGTGTGCACCACCGGCAGGTGCATGCCCGTGGCGTCGGCGAACGAGGTGATCATCCCGGTCGGATCGGCCAGCGCCTCGTGGTGCACCGCCATCACGGAGCCCGAGGCCCCCAGCGACACGACCGCGTCCCCGACGCCGACGCCCAGGCCGAAGGCCGCCGCCATGGTCTCGCCGGTCCCCGCGGAGATCAGCAGCCCCTCCGGCGTCATCCCGGCCGCCTCGGACGGGCCCAGCACCTCGGGCAGCGCCGCCTGACGGCCGAGCGCCAGCTCCACCAGGTCCGGCCGGTAGGACTCGGTCCCCGCCGACCAGTAACCCGTGCCGGACGCGGCGCCCCGGTCGGTGGTCCGCCGGGCCGGCCGCCCGAGCAGCTGCCACACCAGCCAGTCGTGCGGCTGGAGCACCGCCGCCACCCGCTGCGCCTGCTCCGGCTCGGACCGCGCCAGCCAGCGCAGCTTCGCCACCGGCTGCGCGGACTGCGGCACCGCGCCGACCGCCTCGGCCCACGCCTGCCGCCCGCCCAGCCCGTCGATCAGGTCGGCCGCGGCGGCCTGCGCGCGCTTGTCGTTGCCGAGCAGCGCCGGGCGTACGAGGTTGCCCTGGTGGTCCAGGGGGACGAGGCCGTGCTGCTGCGCGGAGACGCCGATGGCCTGCACCCCTTCGAGCAGCCCGCCGGTGGCGGCCTCACCGAGGGAGAGCAGCCACGCCTGCGGGTCGGCCTCGGTGGCCTTGGCCTCGACGGGATGCGGGGCGTACCCCTCGCGCAGTACGGCGCCCGTGTCCGTATCGCAGACCACGATGTGTGTGAACGCGGAAGAACTGTCCAAGCCGGCGACTATGCCCATACAAGGATTCTGCCGCACCCCCGGAGGTTTCCCGTACCGGTGGCGCGGCAGAACCGACGGCGGGGCCGGCTAGGTGTTGGTGGTCCCCCAGTCGTCCTCGACGCCGTTCCCGCGTCCCCGCATGGACCGGACCCGGTCCGTCACGGACGCCGGCACCTTGTCGCCGACCTTCTCGCCCACGGCGTGGTACGCCTTCCCCGCGAACTCACGGCCGCTCTGGGCCGCCGTCTCGCAGGTGTTGCGCACGGCCGGGTTCTGGGCGAACTGGCGCGCGGACTTCTTCAGCTGCTCGTAACGCTCGCGCCCGGCCCGCGTGCCGAGCACGTATCCGAGGGCCACTCCGGCGATGAACGTGAGCCGGTACCGCATGGCTGCCACCCTTCCTTCGCTCCGTGCGACGTGTGCTGCCCGCCTACCCGCAGACGCCCGAGATCACCCCGGCCGATACCGATTGGCAAAGCACCCCCCTGCTTGCGCTAATGTATGTGTCGCAGCGAACGCGCGCCGCCCGGCATCCGCCAGGCAGGTACGTTCGAGGCGCCGCAGCAATCCCCTGTAGCTCAATTGGCAGAGCAGCCGGCTGTTAACCGGCAGGTTACTGGTTCGAGTCCAGTCGGGGGAGCGCGATCCCCTGTAGCTCAATTGGCAGAGCATTCGGCTGTTAACCGGAGGGTTACTGGTTCGAGTCCAGTCGGGGGAGCGATCGGAAGAGGGCCCCTTCGGGGTCCTTTTTCGTGTGCCCGGAACCGGGCGGCGAGCAGCGCCGTCTTCATGGTCATCAACAGCCGGGCAGCCGCAGCGGGAGATCGTATGACCGGCTATGCTGCGGCAGACGGTGCGCACACTTGTACGCGCCACGCCGAGACGGGGCGGTAGCTCAGCCGGTTAGAGCAGCGGACTCATAATCCGTCGGTCGTGGGTTCGAGTCCCACCTGCCCCACTCAGAGTTAGTGCAGGAGAACCGTTTCTACCTGCGGAAACACGAGAACGGGTGGCACCACTCCAGAGTGGTGCCACCCGTTCATTCGTTCAGACCAAGATCCAGTGGACACGTAGTGGACGCGGGGACGATTCAGTGGACAGAAGCGCCCTCACGCAGCCTTCCGCCGCCCGTTCGGAGCCCTGCGGGAGGCGCGGGATGCTGCCGGAGGCAGACCCGTCGGCAGCGCCCAGCCGTCCACGCTCGGGGACTCGGATCGGGCGACCGTGAAGCGCGTGAGTGAGAAGTCGGACCGCTGCTCCTCCGGGTAGAGGGCGTTGAAGTTCTCCACCCGGACCAACTCCAGTTCGTTCGCCGCGCAGTGGTCCCGTATCCACTTCACCGCCGCGTTGGCGGCGTCGTCCTGGCCCCGGCCGGACAGGGCGATCATGCCGAGGAGGTCGGTGCCTGGCTGCTGCTGCGCCCCAACGGCCCAGGTGTCACCTGACTGGCGCGCCCCGTGGGCGAAGAAGACGGCGATGTCGTTCTGCCAGGCCGGTTCGGGGATCGCCAGCGGGGTGCGTACTTCGAAGGGGACGTCACGGGGGACGACGGCCATGACCGACTCGGCCTCGGCTCGCATCATCTCCGGCAGCACGCTGGTGTAGGTGTCGGAGGTGATTTGGCGCGAGGAGTGCCCCAGCTTCTCCTGGACCACCTTGATGTCGTGACCGGCGAGCAGGGCCAGGGTGGCGGCGAGGTGACGCAGGTCGTGCAGGCGCACCGGCGGCAGACCGGACAGCTCCACCAGGCGGGCGAAGCGCCGCGATATCCAGTCGGGGTGCAGCTCCTCGCCGTTCTCGTGCGTCCACACCCGGCCGCTCTCGACGTACGCGGTGCCCCACTCCTGGCGCATCCGGTCCTGCTTGGCGCGAACGGCTGTCAGGTTGTCGCCGGACTCCAGGCTCAGGGACAGGGTGCGGACGCTGTCGGCCTTGGGCGCTTCGCCGTACAGCTTGTAGGCGACCTCCACGATCTGCTGGGAGATCCGCAGCCAGAGGGCGTCGATGCTCACCTCGGTCCACGGCAGCGCGGCCATCTCGCCGCGGCGGGGGCCGAGGAAGATGAACGAGTGCCACAGCTCGTAGAACCAGTCCTCCATGACGAAATCGAGGAACTCGCCGGTGAGCTGCGGCGTCCAGACCATGACCGGGCCTGGCTTCTCGCCCGTGCGCTTCCAGTGCTCGATGCGCTCGGGCGTCCAGACGAGCGGCTTCGGCCGGGTCACCGGCGGCAGCTCCACGAAGTGGGACCAGTTCTTGGCGAACGCCTGCTCGCGCTTGATTCCCCAGGAGAGCGCCGAGCTGATGGTGTCGTTGATGCGGTGCATGGTCGCGGCGGAGGTGACCTTCCGCAGCCCCTTCTTCCCCTCGCGGAGAGCGGCGTTCGCGTCGAGGAAGGCTCGGCGGGCGACGCGGCGCTCCTCCCGCTGGGCGTAGCCCGCCGTCTTCACCCAGGCTTGGTGCGCGGCGTCGCGGTCCTTCTGGAGTTGATCGACGCGGAGGCGGTGAAGGATGCGCTCGTTGTTCTCCTTCTCGATGGCATCGAAGAGCTTGTCGAGGTGCCGCACCTTCAGGTCGCGGCGCTTGATGTGCCCGAGGTGGGGGAGGAGGTACAGCTCGATGTGTTCCTCGTAGCCCTTGCGGGTGGTGCGGGCGAGGGACTTCTTGGCCTTGATCCACCGGAGGAAGAAGTCTCCGCACTTCTCGTCGGACAGCACGTCGGTGCCGGCCGAGGCGGCGTCGTACAGCTCCTTCGCCTTCGTCTTGGCGTCGTCCAGCTTCGTGAAGCCGCCGCGCCGGACGCGGGCGCGCTTGCCGCCCTCGCCGGGTTCGGCCTCGAAGTAGAAGGCCCAGGTGCCGTGTCCCTTGCCGAGTTTGGGGCACGTGGTGCCAATGGAGCCGATCTTCGGATTGCCGTCGTTGTCGAGAGCAGGTTTGCCGTCTTTGTCCTTGAGTGGTCCCTTGCACTGGCATCGCCGGTAGTAACTCGGCTCGAACATCCGACCCCCTGCTGGTCTGTTGCTTGGCTCACAGCCAGTCCTCGGTGTCGTACGTATCCGTACGTGTCTGGCGTGATCTCCTTCGATCTTGCTGGGGCTGTCGGACACTGTTGTAAAGTCGCTTTGCAGTTGGCGTGGGGGAGACAGGCGACCAACGACATGACTGCTCATGAAGAGGGCGGAACCGGAGCCATGGGGCTGGAGGAGCTGCGAGCTCTGCCAGCCACGGTCAATGTGACGACAGCTGGACGTGCACTGGGCATTGGCCGGGACAAGGCGTACGAGTTGATCAGGACGGGCGCGTTCCCCGTCAGGACGCTGCCCCTCGGTAGCACCGTGCGCGTTCCGACAGCTGAACTGTGGCGGGTGCTTGGTGTTGAGCCTCGCTCGGAGGTGAGTCCGTAATCACGAGATATGCAGGATCTGAGGTGTGCGTTGGTTTGCCAATCTTGTTACCTATCTCGCTGGTAAATTAGTACATGTAGGGGGTCGGGTAGAGGGGTCGAGAATGCCAAGGCTCTACGGTTTTGAGGACATGGCGTACCGGCGTGTGCGCGAGGCGGAGGCTGCGGGTATCCGGGCCGCCGCCCC
>NZ_JBMNDO010000101.1:0-28818 GCF_052542855.1 Streptomyces sp. SAS_281 | reverse complement strand
CCCTCCCCCCCCCCCCCCCCCCCCCCCCCCCCCCCCCCCCCCCCCCCCCCCCCCCCCCCCCCCCCCCCCCCCCCCCCCCCCCCGCGTCGCGGGGCGAGCTGGCCGGGCTCAGCCGACAGGCAGCGATCCAGCTCTCCGGGCTCAGCCGGCCGGCGGGTGGCGAAAGCGGTCGCCGGGCGCAATCGGCCGGGGTCGCGTCTCGGGGCGTCCGGTTCAGCCGACCAGCAGGTCGCGCTTCAGGTCGCGGATGTCCTTGGAGTCCAGGCCGAGCGCCCTGTTCTCGTACGACCTGAACGAGCCGAACCTCTTTCCGACCTCCTGGAAACCGGAGTTGAGGTACTCGGGACGCACGTCCATCAGTGGCTTGTAGATCGCGGCCTGCGCGGTGGGCATCGAGGCGAGGGCCTGCGCGTTGGCCTTGGCGCGGTAGTCGTTGGAGGCGAGGTAGTCCTCCATGACCGTGAAGTGCGGCACACCGAGTGCCGTGAGCAGGGCCGCGTTGGCCCAGCCCGTGCGATCCTTGCCGGCCGTGCAGTGGAAGACGACGGCGCGTGAGCCGTCGTCGGTGATCCCGTCGAAGACCGTGCGGTAAGCGGCCCTGGCGGTGTCGCCGCCGACCATGAACTTCTCGCCCTCGATCATCATCATCACACCCTCCTCGGCGGTGGTCGGCATGGTGGTCGTGGGCGAACCGCCCAGCACGTCCGCGACGACATGGGCGGCTCCGGGCGGGACACGGTCGGCACCGGCGGTGCGTTCGGACTCCGTGCGCAGGTCGTAGACGGTGTGGATCGACAGTCGGCGGAGCTTCGCGAGGTCGGCGTCGGTGAGCTTGTCCAGGGCGTCGGAGCGGTAGATCTCGCCCATCTTGACCCAGTGGCCGTCGGCGGTGCGGTAACCGCCCGCGTCACGGAAGTTGACCGATCCCTCAAGCTTGACGAGCCGGTCGGCCAGGTGCAGGGAGCCACCCCGCTCGGGCACCAGGTCGAACCACTGGCGGTCCGCGGGACGCAGCCCCCGGACAGTGACCTTGCCGGTCGAACCACCGGTGGCGACGGTATGTCCGTTGGCCACGACGGCGACACGGCGCACGCCGGGCGCGTTCCACTCGACGATGTACGAACCGTCGTCCCGCGCGGTGACCTCGGCGTGGGTGAAGGGGATGCGGGGGGAGGCGTGGGATCCCCAGTCGCTGGGGGAGGGGTTGCCGTGGGCGGAGACCGCCGGTGTGGCCGTGCCCACCAGGAGGGCGGCGGCCAGGGCGCAGGAAGCGGCCTTGGCCCGAGTCATGTGGTTCATGCACGCATCTTCTGAGTGCTCGACGATGACCCGCGTAATGGGTGGTGAACGCGTCGGGAACCCGGCGCGAAAACCAGGATCGGCCCGTCCGCGCAGGCCGGAGGCTTGTCCAGCGTCATGAACAGCCCGTTGCAGCTGTCTGGGATACGTGGCGCGGGGGAAGGGATGGTGGACAGGGCTGAGTGGCGACAGTTCTGAAGAGCCTGGCATCCGACGGGGGATCAGATGCCGGCCGTCGCCGCGGGCCGCAGGACCGCGAAGACCTACGACTGCGCCGGGCGCCTCTCCTACGCCAAGGAAACGAACACCTCCTCCGGCGCCCGTACCGCGGCCTGACTGTACTGCCAAGGCCGCCTCCTGCCCCACCAGTGCCACCGACGGCTACCGACGACGCCTCAGGACTCGACTCGAAGAGCGGTTCGACCACCGGCTGGTCCTACGGCAACGCCGGCAACGAAACCAGCGCCGCACCGGCCGGAGGCACTGCCCCAGTGCCCCAGCGGGGAAGCCTGATAGGCCCACGAACAGCTCATCAGCATCACCGCCGACGGAACCGCCTACCAGGCTAGAAGGTCCCGACAAAGGCGTTGGACGTGGCGGTGGGTGATGAGACAGGTGGCGAGGCCGAGGAAGGCTTCGTGGATGTCGTCGCGTCGAGCGGCCCTGACGTGGCTGATGCCGATGACCGCCCTCGACCAGTCCAGCTGTTGCGCCAAGCGCAGCTTCTTGGGCAGGACCAGGTGGAGCCGGTCCCAGACGCCGGCCTCGTTCCATGCGGCAAGCCGTCGCCGGCACGTCATACCGGAGCCGGAGTTCCTGGGGCAGGTCCTCCCGCTGGAACCCGGGATGGAGCACGAACAGGATTACGCACAGAGTCTGGCGGTCAGGCAGCTGGAGGCTCGGGGAGGGGCGACGGTCGTGTCCGTGGCACGGTTTCGGTGACGCAAGCATGTGCCTTCCCTTTGGAGCGCCACTCCAGCTGACGGCCCCGGCCTTTTGGAGCACATCGGCGTGCGGGGTGGCCCGGGCGAACCTAGCGTGCCCATGTGGAGCCCGTTCGATCCCGAGCCGTCGGGCGCAGCCCGTTCTGACCCGAAGGATGCGCCTGTGCTGAAGAAGATTCTGTTGGCGTTGGGGATCGTGCTGGTGCTGCAGAGCTTGTTCGTTGTCTGTCTGGTCAGTGCGCTGCAGATCCTGGCCCCGCGGAGCATGCCGTTCGGGGTGACGGGTGCCTCCCCGGTTGTCGACGCGGTGACATCGAAGGTGTCGCTCGAGAGGGTCACGTACACGGACGAGGCAGCCGTGAGGAAGGCCATCGATCAGAGCAAGCTCTACGGCGCCTATCTTCCCCTAACTGCGGGCGACAAGTTGATTGTGGTGCCCGCGAAGAGCTTCTTCGGGCAGGTGGAACTGGAGGCCGCGTTCAAAGCGGCGGCCAAGGAAGCCGGCCGGCCGCTCTCGGTGCAGACGGTCAAGCCTCTGCCGCAGCGGGACCGTCTCGGGGGCGTCGCGGGCCTGCTCATGCTCCCGGCCCTCATCGGCGGATACCTGGCGGCCGTGCTCCTGCAGAAAACGACTACGACTGCGGCGGCTCCCTGGCGCGTGGCCATGCTGGTCGGCTACTCGGCCGTCGGCGCCCTGGCCACCGACTTGATCGCCGGTCCTGGAATCGGGGCCTTCTCCAACGACCGCTTCTGGCCGCTGCTGCCGTGTCTGTTCTACGTGACCGTCGCCGTTTCACTGGCCGCGGCGGCTCTGCAAAGACTCGTCGGTGCGCTCGGCACCCTGCTGGTGGTGATGCTCTTCATCATCGTGGGCGGTGCTTCCTCCGGAGGAAGCGGGCTGAGCCTGCTGCCTGACTACTGGCAGCACATCGGCGCCGTACTGCCCCCTCAGAACGCCATCACCCTGATCCGCAACGTGCTGTATTTCGACGGGAACAACATCACCACACCGTGCATCGTGCTGGCCGTCTACACCCTTGTCGGAGGTGCCGTCGTCAGCCTCCTGGGCTGGCGGCCCGCCAGGGCCCGGGGCAAAGCCTCGGATAATGGGATTGCGCTGGGTGATGCCGCGCCCCCGGCTCATCAACCCGGCCCCTCGAGCAGAACCATGCTCGTCCGAGCCCTCATCGCGCTCGTGCTGGCGGGCATCATGCAGTGTTTGTTCACCGCGAATTACATGACCTCCGGCCACTCACCCGTAGCCAGCGACCTCCCGGTCGGCGTGACCGGGACGTCCCCGGTACTGACCGCCGCCCAGAGGAACATCTCCATCAAGGTCCACACCTACAAGGACGAAACGGACGCGAAAAGCGCTATCGACCGAGGCCGGATTTACGGGGCCTTCATCCCGGGCCCCTCCTCGAACACCCTGCTCGTCGTACCGTCCCTCAGCGACGTAGCGCCCCTGGACCTCGCCGACAACTTCGAGAAAGCCTCGAAGCGCCTGGGACAACCCCTCACGGTGCACCAGTACGCGCCCCACCGACTGGCGAAGAAAGACCCCTTCGGCCTGGTTGTTTCACTGATGATGGTTCCGTTGTTCATCGGCGGCTACATCAGCTCGACCATGCTCCGCACCGCGACCGGGACATCCGCAGGGCCCTGGCGAGTAGGCATTCTCGTCGCGTACTCCGTGATCGCCGCGCTCGTGCTCGACCTCATCGTCTGCTACTGGCTTCAAGGCATTCCCGCCGGCAAGTTCTGGATCACCTGGCCCATCCTCGCGCTGGTTATGGCCGCCGTCGCCTGTGTCACCGCCCTCCTTCAAAAGCTCCTCGGCGCCGCCGGAACACTCGTCACTGTCATCGTCGTCGTCCTCTTCGGCAACCCGTCCTCCGGCGGAGCCAACGGCGTGCCCTACCTGCCCCGCTTCTGGCAAGACATCGGCCCCTTCCTTCCACCCCGCAACGCCTACATCCTGCTGCGGAACACGCTCTACTTCGACGGCCACGAAACCACCCTGGCCCTCGTTGTCCTCCTGCTGTACCTGATCATTCCCGCCGCGGTTCTGAGCTTCCTCGGATGGTTCCGAACACCACGCCTCCCGGTCACCCCGCAGACCGAAGTCGAAGCCGCCGCCGTCACCGTCCCCGTCGGCGCCCTTCCCTAAGGGCTGTCCCACAATTCCCGGCGGGCGCACGACGACAGCTACGGCACTTCGCCGCGTTGTCGAGACGCCCGAATACATCCAGTGTGCGGGCGCCTCTCCGCCTTGCGATGCGCCGCATCCGACGCCGCGCGCTGATCCACCAGGAATTGCGGGACAGCCCTTGGCCCGAGCCCACGGCACACTCGGCCACACGGGGCGTCGGGCCTCTGGCGATGTCGGGCAGTGCCACCCACGCGTGCACACCAACCTTGACGCTGCTGACCGATGTTGGCGCGCCCCGTCGCAGCACCGCCCGGTGTCCGGCCTCCGCCCGCAAGATCATGGCATCACCCCAGCGCAGCTGGAATGCCCCCGCCCAGCGGTTGACGTACGAGATCGCGGCAGGTGGCTCTGTGCGTGAGGTAGAGGTTGAGACGCTTGCCGTGCCGGGTGGGTGCTGTGGCCCGCGCAGTAGCGGGTCAGCCATGGCCGGTGCTGGTGGCTGCTTGTGCTGCGTGGAACGGTCAGAGCGGGTCGGCCGTCCTGTAGACGGAGACGTGGGAGCGCGACTCCGCGGTGAATTCCTCTCCGGCCCAGTCGGCATGCCTGGACTCCAGGGTCATTCCTGCCAGCTCGGCCATGAGGTCAAGTTCAGCCGGCCAGATGTATCGGTGTGGGCTGCGAAACAGACTGACCTCACTGCCACTCTCGGAGTCGAACCCAAAGTGGTGCGAGACGACCTGCTGGCGCAGGACATCGTAGGTGTCGAGCCCGATATAGCCCGGCGCCGACCCAAAAACCACGCCCGGCTGGCCGGGCGGCAGCTTGCGAAGCTCGGGAACCCAAAGCTCCACGACGAACCGCCCGCCCGGCGCGAGGTGGCGTGCGGCATTTCTGAAACAGGCAACCTGCTCGGCCTGCGTGAGCAGGACCGAGATGCCGTTGTAGACGAGGTAGACGAGCTGGAACTCGCCCGGGACGCGCGCAGTAGTCATGTCGCCGACGACGACCGAGATGGCCGCCTCGTCCACCTTGGTGCGAAGCTCATCGAGCATCGGCTTCGACAGCTCGATGCCACTGACCGGGACTCCGCGCTCCGCGAGCGGCACTGCCACCCGTCCGGTCCCGATGGCGAACTCCAGCACCCGCCCGCCCCCGGCGAGCTCCGCCAGGCGGTTCACCGTCGGCTCCAGCACCTCCGATGCGAACATGCCCGTCCCAGGGGTGTCATAGCTCTGAGCGGCTTGTCATCCCAGATCTCATTTTGAAGCATGAGCAGCGATGATCGACCACCGTCCGAGGAACGTCAACGCACTTTCTCCACAGCGGAGATGAGGGCGCGCCACCGCAGGCTCCCACTCGGTTCAACGATGGCACCCCGAGAAGCATCGGCGAGGCTCTATGTCCGGGCCAGGCGCCATGACGTAACCTCCCCCTCTCGCACGCTGGCCAACACCTCGGGCGGACTCACGCAGTCACAGTGATCACGACTCGATACGCGCCCTAGTTTCGACCGGGTTGAGCAACGAGGCATGGGGCGGGGGATCCAGTGGACGTGCCAGATTGGGTGAGCAACGGGCCACTGTTCAAGCGGCTTGGATCTGCTCGCGCAGGATGTCCGCGTGGCCGCAGTGCTGGGCCAGTTCGCGCAGCATGTGGAGGTAGATCCAGCGCATCGGCAGCGGACCGCGCCGGTTTCCCCGTACGACATCGTCCAGCGACAGCTCCGCGGCGGCCTTCCGCGATGCCTCGCAGGCTTCCCTGTATGCGAGCTGGACTGAGGCAACGGTATCGCCGTAGTGCAGGTCGAAGGACTCGTCGGGGGTGTCAGGAATGCCGATTTCGGCACGCGGCCGGCAGGCGATCGCCTCGTCGAACCAGACCTTCTCCACGAACGTGGCGTGCTTGACGAGCCCCAGCAGCGTGGTTTTCGATGCCACCACCGACTGCCGGGCCTGCTTCTCGGTGAGCCCGTCCAGACTGGCGTGGAGGGCGGCCCGGTGCTCATCGAGGAACGTCTCGAACTGCTCGCGCAGCGGGGCAGGGAAGGTAGCGGGGTCTGTGGTTGATTGGAAGTCCATGACAGCAGACCTTAGCCTCGGGCTCTAGTGACCTGAGTCAGAGATTCGGTGGCAGTAGGCGGCGACTTTGTCGAGAATCTCGTCGGCGGTCGGGACTGCTGCATGGATAGGTGACGCCTGACCCGGCTTGCTGAGATGTGGCCTGGATACATGTTGCGGTGCCCAAGCCGTTGCCGAAGGGGTTTCGCGAGGTTGTCGTGCGGGTGGCGCGCAACCGCGAGCCCGGCGTCACTCTGGAACAGATTGCCGACTTCGGCGATCACCCGACCACGCTGTCGAAGTGGCTGCGCCGCGCCGACACCGACGAGGGCGGCGCCAAGCCCACGACGGCAGCGGGGGAGTCGGCCGACCGAGCCGCTCGCGCGCCGCCGCTGTTCGCCGGCCACCGGCTCGGGCCGTCGTGGATGCTGTGCCCCTCGGCCACGGATCCCGCGGTCGCGCGGGAGTGGCTGTACGAGTGGACCGAAGTGCCCGGGGGCGAAGGTGTCGCGGTCAAGAGTCTGACGGGCCGCAACCGGCCGGGCGTGCGCGGCTGGACCAGGGCCCCCCGCAGGAATTCCGCCGAAGCCCTCATCGGCGACCTCGCCGGCTTCCTGCACCGGCCCCAGGTCCTGCTCCTGGGCCGCTTCGACATCACCGGACGCTTATGCCTCGCGGGCAGGACCGTCCGCTGAATCCCGGCCCGGCCCGAGACCTCGCCGACCACCTCACCGCAGCCGGCCCCGAACGCCCCCGGGTCGGCGTCCGCTTCACCGCGTCCGGGACCAGCCGTACATCCCTGGAGCCCAGGCCTGGTCGACCCCGTGCTCGTCGCGGAGATCGGCGCCGACGTGTCACAGGACCACGGAGGCTGGCGCCACCCGCTGCGATACGAACGCCTCCGCCCGGGCGCCGATGCAGCTGATGTGCCGGCGTTCGGTGAGACGCGGTGACTGCACAGGAGGACCCCGTGGTGCAGACACATGTAGACGGCCTCTGCGCGCGCAGGCCGTCTCGACCGCGCTGTACAGACTGGCGATGTCTCGGGGGTCGCCCAGGCACAACCGGCGAGATACGCAGCAAGCCTCGGGGCGCTCACGACGCCCCGAGACAGTCGGCTTGGATGCGCTACTAACTGTGGAACTTCATCGAACGCACAGGAGCCGAGACGCCCCACACGACCTGCTGCTCAGGTTCCAACTGGGCGAAGTAGCCTTCGCACTCCGAGCCCGCATAGAGCACAACGGTCGTGTCGGTGGCGTTGGCGGCCAGCATCACGCCGCCGTCCAGCTTGATGCACGTGTCGTTCGGCGGATCGAAGAAGTCGACCTGGGCCTGGTTGTCGCCCCGCAGGTAGTAGAACAGCCCTGACGCGGCCTGGGCGCTGGTCGACAACCCTGTCACCAGCACGAGCGCCGAGCCTGCAACGACGGCCATCCTGGCGAGCCGTTTCACGATGTGCATGAAGGAACCCCTTCTCCTGAAAGCGGGTGATCCCCGCTTTACCTGTCCAAGGGTTGTCTCCAGTGCGGCAGCGAGAGCGGAGGCATGCCGCACTCCTTACCAAGATCACTCCTAAGCGGTCGTCCCCGGACGCCGAAGCCGCTCGAACGACCCTGCCAAGTGAATGCGGACCGCGCGCCAGTTCACCGACAGGTTGACGCCCGGGAACGGGCCAGCAGGTCGATTGCCGCGGAGCTGAGGCCCCGACCCGCCCGGCTGGCCGGCAGACCTCTGTCCGGTGAACCTTTCTGAGTACGTCCACGACCTGCCCCTGCGCGAGCGCCCGCGCCGCCACTTCGTCCGCTACGCCACCTCCTGGGGCGAGACCCACGGCGACGAGTTCGATGACGCCTTTCCCGACGAAATCCCGCCCAGCCAGGAACGCGGGGCGGACGCCGCCTGATGATCCTCCACATCGACGTCCCCTGGTTCCTGGACGTCCAGGAACAAGCCGTCCCCGAAGACGTCAGCGTCGCCGACTACTCCGCCCTCGTCGCAGCCGTCGCCCGCCACAGAACCAAGATCCCGCGCCCCGCAACCGCCGACCCGGACCCCGTCTGGCGCGCCGCCGCCCTCCTGCACACCCTCATCCGTCTCCAGCCCCTGCCGTACCGCAACAGCCTCTACGCCTCCCCGGTCACGGCCGCGTACATGCACGCATCCGGTGAAGGCATCGACCCCCCGTACGGCGCCATGGTCGACCTCGTCCGCGACATCCGCGACGGCAAGAGCGACGTCTACCAGGTGGCCGCCCGCATCCGCACCTGGCGCATCTGACCTCAACGTGCAACCGACGGCTATCGCCGAGGTGGAACGCCAGGCCCGTCGCGGCCTGCCCTCCCACAATCCGGGCAGCACACCGCCCTGCGGTGGCCGAGGCCGGAGCGTGCGCCCCTGATCCCCGCGATTCTCTGCTTCCGCCCGCACGGGGCAGGGACGCGCAGAGCATCCATGCCACCACCAGCCCTCGCATCCACGGGCTCGGCCGCCCGCCCGCGCGCACCCCGTCTGCCGGGTGTGCCGATAAGCCGTTGCACTGCGTGCTGGGCGCTTTGGAACAGAGGGACGGATGCCGGGACGGTGTCGGCTCGACCTGCCTGGAGAAGGTGCTGGAAGGCGAAGCATCCGCCCGGCCGGTCGGAAGCGCGCATTGCCTGATAGGTGGTGCGGACCCATTGGTCGCTACGGCTGGCGGCAGCAGGACGAGAGGAGCAGGAGAAATCGGGTAGCAGGCTGGCATGCCTGAAATCGTTCAAGCCGGAGCGTGGGGTCTTCTTGCGGGTTCGGCGTTGCTGGTCGGTGCGTGGATTGGGTTCCGGCTGCGTGTTCCGCAGAAGGTTGTTGCCTCTGTCATGGCTTTCGGGGCCGGGGTGCTGATGTCGGCCGTGTCGTTCGAACTGGTCGACGAAGCCTACGAGCAGGCCGGCCTGACGCCGGCAGTGATCGGCACGGTGGCAGGAGCGGTGGCCTACACACTCGGCAACGCCGTGCTGGCCCGCCGCGGTGCACGACACCGCAAACGGTCGGGACACGGGCAGGCGCAGCCATCCGAGGAGCAGCAGTCGGGCTCGGGCATGGCGCTGGCCCTCGGTGCCTTGTTGGACGGCGTTCCGGAGTCGGCGGTGATCGGGGTAAGCCTTCTGGATGGCGGTGCGGTGAGCCTGGTCACGGTGGCTGCGGTGTTCATCAGTAACGTGCCGGAAGGGCTGTCCAGTTCGGCGGGGATGCGGAAGGCCGGCCGCAGCAAGGGATACGTCTTCGGGGTGTGGGGTGGCATCGCGGCCGCGAGCACCCTGGCCGCAGTCCTCGGCTACGCGGTCGTGGGCGGCATGCCCACCAGTGTGATCGCCGCCGTGACAGCGGTTGCCGGCGGCGCGATTCTCGCCATGCTCGCCGACACCATGATCCCGGAAGCGTTCGAAGACGCACATCTGGCCATAGGACTGATCG
Source organism: Streptomyces sp. SAS_281 (assembly GCF_052542855.1). Classification (NCBI taxonomy): domain Bacteria; kingdom Bacillati; phylum Actinomycetota; class Actinomycetes; order Kitasatosporales; family Streptomycetaceae; genus Streptomyces; species Streptomyces sp. SAS_281. The sequence goes on along the minus strand of NZ_JBMNDO010000101.1, from coordinate 18,913 downwards.
TGGTGTCAGGCTTCTTGGTCTCCTTCGCGCTCTCCCACGCCTGATACTCCACGAGTCGCTCCAACGCTGCGGCGCGTGGCGTCGCCGGCCGCGCCCCCTCGGGAGGGGCGGACAGCAGGGCTCGGCCTCCCTCGCCTGCCGACGTCGGGGACGCGCACGCCGCAGCGGCTTATCGTTCGGTCCGCACGCATAGGCGTCCGATGATGAAGACTCGACCAGCACATGGAGACGATGTCGCTCTTCGACCGCGCGGGGAGGGCAAGGCCCGCGATGGCAGACAAACTGCGCCGGGCCGTGGGCCCCTGCTTTCCCGTAGGGGCTCGTGCGCCGCCGCCGGCGACCGCGTCCGACTGTGGGGGCGAGGTCTATCTGCGGGGCCTGCTGCTGGACGAGCCGCAGATGCTCATCGCGTCCTGGACCGGCGCCTGCCCCCCCCTGTCACCGCGACATGCCAGGCCCCGCACCAACGTGACCAAGCACTACCAGTGCTGTGACCGGCGGATCTTGAACACCCCGCGTGAAGACGGCAATGAAGCCGGCTGGACTTTGCCTGGACCCGGCATGGTCAGGCGACACCGGTCCGGCGACTATGTAGGCACCTTCGGGCCGGGCGTTATTCGCGTTCCGGGCCTCTTGCGGTCTGAGCGGAGCGACACCATGGCATGGGTAGTAGGAACGGGCGCGCTCCTGGGGCTTTTGGCGATCGCAGCGGGAATCGTCACGCTTCGGACAGGGTGGATCGTGCCCATTGCGCAGCGCCACGTCACCAGGCAGCAACTCCACGGCCTCGGAGCCCTGCTCACGGGCACTTCCGTCGTTCTGCAGAGCCTCTTCTACTTTCGAGTCCTGCCGAACATTTCCTGGGAGGCCCGTTTCCTCGGCGGAAACGCCCTCCTGTTTTCGGGGCTGGTCCTGATTGCCCTCAGCCAGCTGCTTTCGCTCCGCCGAGGCCACGATCACCACGGGACCACAGGTGTTTGAAGGGGTCGGTGGATCACGGCCGTAGTCACAGGCGGATCGCAGCCACGGTGATGGTGCCGTGGAAGACGTAGGCACTGTTGTCGTAGCGGGTGGCGACGGCTCGGGAGTTTTTGAGCTGGTTCGATCCTGCGCGCGCTGTTCGCTTCGACTCGGGTGGCGTGCTGAGGCAGGTGGTTGGCGGCCGGTGGAAGCCACGGGCGGACTTCGAGCAGACCCCCGCTTCGAGCGGGTGGCGTCATCCCAGGCCGCAGGGCTGCGGCAACTGGCTTCCTCAGTCCCGTTGGCCCCGTGCAGAGGTGGCTCAGATGGCAAGGTGGGTCGCGAACGCCGGTCGGCCGAGGCCGGTGGCTACGGACGCGCAACACTCCGGCGAGTTTGTTGGGAACAGTGGTTGACTTCCACAACTCGGTTTCACCGAGGGTGTGTTGGTCGACGGACTGGGCACCGGAGAGACATGATGCGACTCAGCTTGGCCGTCTCGGAGCTCGCTCAGAACAGCAGGCCCGATGGGCCCCCATGGTTCAAATGGGCATTCCTGGCAGTGTGGCTCGTCCTGGCTCCAGTAATCATCTACAAGCTGTATAGGCACGGTTTTAAAAGACGACGCTGAGAGCAGCGGGACAGCCCTTGGGGCTGACGTCCATAGGCCCACATCTTTGAAGTCCGTCACGAAGCCAAGTCGGATGGTTCAGCTCTTCCTGCGGGTGTCCGCTTCTGCTCGCCCGGCTACGGCGCGAAGGGGGGGACCAGCGGGTCCTGGCCATCCCCACTGGTCAGCCGATCAGGCTGTGCGGCACCGCCACGGAGGCACCGGAGGCGAGGAGACCGGCGAGGGCCGCCTTCACGAGGGAGCGTTCGGAGGAGTAGGTGAGGACGCCGATGGCGACGGTCATGGTCGGGCGATGCTTGCGTGGTGCCGGACGACCGCGTCCGCAGGTCCTCGTACGGGGGTGTACGTCAGCCGGGGCTCTCCGGGAGCGGGGAGGTCGCGGGGTTCGGACGAACCGCGCCTGCCCGCCGTGACGCACCGGGGTGACGACGGCGGCACGGGCCGCCGCGTTGGCCACGGCCGCGCCGTAGTCGCAGCTGATCAGGTGCAGGCACAGGTCGATCCCGGCGGCCGAGCCCGCGCCGGTGATGATCGATCCGTTCTCGGCGAACAACCGGTCGGCGTGCACGTGCACCGAAGGGAAGGCGCGCTGCATTATGTCAACAGCCGCACACTCGTCATCCGGAACGAACCCCGGCACCGGCCCACCCGCTTCAGCTGCGGGTGCCCGCAGAGTCCCCAGCCCGCCGTGAAGTCCCGCACTGGGGGAGGGCGGTCCGGTCTGGTGCGCTGCCCGCGCTACGCGAGCTCCCGGTCCGTGATCGTCCGCAGGGCGCTCGCCCCGGCACGGTCCGCCCGGGCCTGCTCCAGGCGCAGCCGCGCCGACCGGCCCCGGAAGGTCAGCGTCATGATCTGGTTGCCGAACCAGGGGCCGCCGGTCCTGCGCCAGCTCACCGCCGGAGGCGCGCAGCGTCCGTGCCGGGCGATGCGCCGGCCGATGGCCCGTGCCAGGGCGCTCCAGCCGAAGCGGAAGCCGACGCGCATCGAGAGCGGCACGGAGTTGTGGACGGGCGAGCAGGTCAGCTGGGCCACCCGCGCGTCGGGCGCACGCCCCGGCCAGGACGGCTCGGCGATGTAGGCGTGGTGCACGTCGCCCGACAGCACGCTTACCGTCGCGGGCGCCTCCGGTCCCGTACCGGCCTCGGCGATCAGGTCGCCCAGCGCGTCGAAGGAAGAGGGGAAGGCGGCCCAGTGCTCCAGGTCGGCCCCGCGCCGGATCCGTTCCCCGCGCTCGGCCCAGCGCTCGCCGCGCTCGCCGCCGCACATCGCGGCGTTCCAGGCTTCGAGGTCGTGCACCAGGTGGGGCAGCAGCCAGGGCAGGGAGGTGCCGATCAGCAGGTGGTCGTACGAGCCCCGCCCGTCCAGGATCTGCTCGCGCACCCAGGCGGCCTCCTCCGGGTCGAGCATCGAGCGGCGGTCCTCCGCCAGCACGCGGGCCGCGCGGGAGTCCACCATCAGCAGCCGGGTGCGGCCGAAGTCGCGCCGGTAGCTCCAGCGGACGGAGGCCGCGTCGGCGTCGGCCCGGGTGGCGAACGCGCGCAGGTCGGCGGTGCCGTCGGGGGCCTCGCGGACGGCCGCGTACAGCGGGTCGGCGGCCAGCTCGGCCGGAGAGAGGTTGCCCAGCTGCTGGTACACCCAGTACGACATGAGCCCGCTCAGCAGCCGCTCCTGCCACCAGTCGGTGGCCCGCATGTCGGTGAGCCAGGCGGCGGAGGTGTTCCAGTCGTCGATGACGTCGTGGTCGTCGAAGATCATGCAGCTGGGCACGGTGGACAGCAGCCAGCGCACCTCCGGGTCGAGCCAGGACTCGTAGTAGAGGCGGGTGTACTCCTCGTAGTCGGCGACCTGGTCGCCGGGCGGTTCGTCCAGGTCGCGGCGGTCGCCGATCCAGCGGCGGGTGGTGTCGGACACCTCGTCGGCGTACACCTGGTCGCCGAGCAGCAGCAGGACGTCGGGGCGGGCGCCCCCGGGGTCGGCCGCCATCCGGGCGGCGAGGGTGTCCAGGGCGTCCGGGCCCACCGGGTCCTTGTCGCCGGCCGGCGCCGCGGCCCAGCGGCAGGAGCCGAAGGCGACGTGCAGGCCGTCGTCGTCGGTGGGCGTGGCGATCACCGAGGGCGGGAAGGGCGAGTCGGGCGGCGGCCACACGCTCGCACCGTCGAGGAGTACCTCGTACGGCGTCGACGTGCCGGGGGTCAGCCCCTCCACCGGGACCAGGGCGTAGTGGTGGCCGGCCACGAGGAAGGTGCCGGCCGTGCCCCGCGCCCCGTCGGCGCAGCGCACCTCGGCGGTGCAGGGGCCGCCCGTCTCGACCCAGATCGTCGCGCACGAACCGTCGGTGTACCTCAGCAGTGGGCCCAGGCGCAGTCCCGCCATGATGATCCTCTCCTTCGTCGCCCCGTACGGTACGGGGCGACGAAGGCTGGTGGGAGGGTCGGCGCCGGCCGCCGGCGCTGTCAAGTAGGCAGGCGGCCGAGACCTGAAGCTCAGGGGCTACGAGGTCTTCCGGTTCGGCCCCGACGAACTCGAGGACGCGACCACGGCCCGGGTGCTCCTGGAGCAGTTCCTGCCAGCCCTGTTCCAGCGATGCAACGTCGGTGCCGGAACGAAGTGACCCCGGGGGCATTGCCGCTCATACACATCTTCCCGTGTCGTGCGCCCTCCTGGGAGTCGCCCGTCCATGCCTCCGGTCACGGCCCTTCCGTCAACCGTCAGATCTTCCGCCAGCGCGGGGCGTCGTAACCAGGGACGTCCGGAGACGCGAAGTGGAATGGCACGCGAAGGTGGCCGGCCAGCGCCCGGCCGGCCTCGGCTGCGGCAACACCGGGAGGAGGGCCGTCAGATCGGTGGTAGACAGTCGCCAGGTGGCCCTCCCCTTCCGGGGCGTCCAGAACGGCGACCAGGAGCACGAACCAGTCGTGCACTGTATCCCCGTCCCAGAGTGCTTCCACCGCCACCGCACGGCCGGGGAGAGCCGCAGCGCGGGCCGCGAGCGAGGGGAGGTCCAGCGGATCAGGCGGCGTTCGCTCCACACGGTCGCCCAGAGCCTCGTACCGCGCGTGGACCACCCGCTCGGCTTCGTGCAGCCCCACCCCCAGCGGGCGCAGCGCCTCCCAGACGGACCTGACCGCCGACAGCCGGCGATCGCGCAGCACGTCGGCATCGACCTCTCGGCGGGTTCGTACCTCCAGGTAGGTCCACCAGCCGCTCATTGGGCCACCAGCCGGGATCTCTGGGTGCACTTTACGGGCTCGAACGTACGCCAGGCCTCGGTGCCGGCCCGGCCGCCTTCCTGGTGGTGTTGCCGAAGAGTAGCGGGATTCATTCTCATTGGCGTAGCAGCGTTGCTCGGCATCATCAAGTTGACGAGACGAACGAAACGACGTCAGCAGTGGGATGTCACCCTCTGTGGCCCCGACGCTCAGGCGTCGGGGCCACAGATCTGTTCTCTGCGGATGGGACCGTCGCTTGGGCGCCGGACTCCTCCCAGCCGCGGGAGTGGTGCCGGTTGCCCGACAGCGGCCGGCCGACCACGACGAGACGGGTGTCCGCGTCGATGACGACCTGGTGGGCCGGGGAGTACCGGTAGTTCTTCGACTGCTCCGCCACAGAGTGATCGCGGGTGGGAACCAGCGTGCCGTCCACGATGAGGACGGTGCCCTTGGCGAACCGCTGGCGGGGCCAGAGCGCGAGCATCGGCCCCAAGTGGTCGATGATGCGGTCAGCCGCCGACTTCGAAAAGTGACCGTCGGAGACACGCGTCCGTGATGGTTGAGCGCTGTCCGCCGCCTGCTGGAGGAGACTGGAGCAGGACCGGCGGGCGGACACGGGCCCGCTACCTGAAGGAAGGCAGGCGGCGATGGCCGACAACGTGCAGGGAGAGGCTCGGGGAGCGCAACGGCACGAGCGGCTGCCGGGGATGGACGACGCTACGGTGGAGGCACTCGGGTTGCTCTCCCAGGCCCTGGAGACCACGCAGCGGGCCCGCGGGCGCCTGTACGACTTCCACCAGCTGACGGGCGGCGCGGACAAGAGCGTTGGCGAGGCGGTGCGCCGGCTGCGGGAGGCCGGACACGACGAACAGGCCGACCTGGTCGAGCGCGAGGTACAGGGCACGGACGTCCTCCCGGGCATGTGGACGTTCCAGATCGTCGAAGCGTACGACGAGGGCTACCACCGGCGCTTCACCGAAGTCGAACGCCGGGTGCGTGACGCTTTGAGCGGCGGCCGCGACCACATCGCCGAAGCCGAGATGAAGAAGCGCCGCGAGACCACCTGACGCCGCGGGCGGCCCGAAGCGATCCAGTCATCCACAACGCTGAGCGCCCAGCGATCGCCGACACGCGAGAATCATGACCCCTGCGCCCGGGCCCAGCCCCGTCTGGCGTCAGCACTCGCCGAAGGGTTCAGCTCAGACTCGTCCGCGGCCGTCAGCGGACTCGATGAGGGCTGAGTCGATGTCGTAGTCGAATCCGTCGATGCGCTCTCGGTCGTATTCCCAGTGCTCAAGCCGGAAGCTGCGTTCGGCGTCGCTGTGAACCCATCCCTCGTCACGCGCCTGGGCATCAGGCGCGCTCCGAGTGGGGCGGATGCCCACGAATGCGCGGCGATCCGGCAGCGATGCCGAGACCTCCGCAACAAGCCTCCTGCCGAGGCGGAGCGCCGTTGGCTTGTCCGTCGACCATTCCGATCCGTCATCCATGAGGCCTCATTCTGGCCCTGCACACGGAGGCGGAGCAGCGGGGCCGGACCGTGACCTCTGGGCGCTTATGCTCAACCCTCAGGGCCCGCCAGAACAGCCGCAACCATCCGCCAACGAAGCAGCAGCGGCCCGGCCGCGATTTCCCCGCCGGGCCGCTGCTTGCTCTGCCCACCAACACACGCCAGTGATCACGTGTTGCGACGATGCCTGGAATCCGCTATGCCGACATTCCACAAGCCCCGGCCCCGCCGACCGGCCTGCCGGCGGACTATCTGGAGCCATATGCCCGACATGATGCAGCCACGTGTCGGCGTACACATGAACGTGCTCAGCCGGTGCGGGTGTACGTGCTCACCCTCCGGTAGGACTGATCAGGAGAATTCGGAGGAAGGCAGGCCGCTGCCTCGGTGAGGGAAGCTGGTGGCTCTTTGGTGGGTCGCGCGGATGAGAACGGAGACCAGGGCGGCCAGGTCTGCTGCCCCGGCGTCGTCGTCCGCGTAGCGCGTGGTCCGCAAGGGGCCGACCTGGTCCAGTCGGACTCCTTCGCACTCCAGGACGTAAGCGAGGGTGAACATGGCAAGGCGGGCGTTGCCATCCGGGAAGGGATGAAAGAAGGCCACGTCCAGGTAGGCCCTGGCCGCGCGGGAGGCCAGGGGCACTCGCGGATCGGCGCTGTCGCGCAGACATTGTTCGAAGTCACGCTGGGTGTGTGGCGTCAGGTCGTATCGTTCCCGGCCGCCCTTGGCGAAGGCGTCGCCTTGTCGGAACCGGACCTCAGGCATGCCGAGGAGCAGCTGTTGCCATCCGGTCAGAAGCGTGCAGGTAAGAGGGCGCCTGCGGGAAGCGTCTGTGCGCGACTGAGCCAGCGCTGCGAGCAGTCGGCGGCCTCGATCGGGGTCCGAGGAACGACTACCTTCCCTGCACCAGGTGGTGAGACCATCCACGATGGGCTCGACCGGAACCGGCACCTCACCGGCCGCGGAAGTCCAGTCGATCCGGTTCCTGACGTGGACCCAGGCGGCCAGGGCGTCAGCGCTCACGGTAGGGCCGTATTCCGGTCAGATCTACGGCGAGATCCTCTCCCACTGCGTCGATGAGGGTCCGCGACGGCACGGTCCAGCTCTTGAAGCGTCCACCGATCGCGGTGTCGACCGCGTTCTTCGCGTCTTCCGCCCCCATGCCCGCGGAAGAGAGGAACCATGTCAGCACCGTGTGGCAGAGTCCATACCAGCCGCATTCGGCACCGGTGCGGTCCATGACCACGGTCACGAGTCGGGTGGCCGCCCGTTCGATGTGCCAGCTGTGATCCTCGGCATTCGCTCCGGCGGGCGGAGTCAACTGCTCGAACCGCTCCGCCAGTTCCTCCAGCCAGTCGCGCCACTCCAGCAGCGACGCGACCACGTTGGCGGCCGTTGCCGCAGGCATACCTATGGAGTGGGAGCTGCAGCACCAGTGGGTGACGACACCGCCACCACCGCCCTCGCCGACCGCCCAATGCCATCCGCAGGCCCACCGGCCGTATCGGGCGGCCAGGAGCGCCGTGACCTCGGTGGTGAAGCGATGTTTCTCTTCCCATCCGGCACCGTCAGGAGGCACCATCGAGGCGATCACCGTGGTGATCTCAGATGCCTCCGCTTCATCCCAGGCGAAGGCAATGAGATCGGGATCGATGGCAGACCACGGCAGCCGGGCCGGAGCGAGCTCGAAGTTGACAGCCGTGGTGCTCCTCCAGAATCGGGCACGGTTGGACAACCCGGTGATCATGCCAAAAGTTCGTAGCCTCGTCACGCGAGTTTCTGACACACCCGCCTACTGCCAAGGCGCACGGTGTGACACCGCCTGGCCGTCTGCTCCGCCGACGAAGCACTCGACCGGGCACGTTCGCTTGTAGCGGCTGAGCACTTTGAGGAGTACGCCGACACCACGCACCACTCCGGTTGCTGCCCGCCATCTCGCCCGCAGTGTCACGTCCAGTCGAGGGAGAGCAGTCAGAACGCCGCGCTCGCTTCGGCCCCCGCCCGGCGGGCTCCCTCTCGACGCGGGCAGGGCTTGTACGCCGAGCCCGCGCCGCTGGTAGCGGCCCGCACCATCGGGCGGTGACGTACGAGCTCCCGGGCCCTGTCGGCACGCCCGGGATCTCGCGGCGGCAGGGGCGCCTGGCGGGGCGCCGAACCCGAGGCCCTCCAGTCCCTCGCCGCTCAGCGCTGGCGGCATTCGCACCCGTTCCGGTCGACCATGCCTGGCGGCGTGCCGGCCGCACCGTCCACGACACATCGCTGGCCCCCTCTGAGCCGGGAAGTCTTGAAGAGGCTTTCGCCGACGCAGGCCTGGGACCCGTCTTCGCCGATCCTCGTCAGTCCCGGGCAGAGAACCGACCTCGGCGGTCCCGACCGGATCCGAATGCAGAGTGTCTACCAGAGCACACCGCTGATCGCTTCGTTTGAGGGCATCCTCTGCGCGCCAGGTGCGCGTTCCTGCGGTTAGTGGTGCCGGATCGAACTGGCCCGCCCGACCGGCGAAATCGTTGACCTGCTGCCCGGCAAGAACGTCATCCTGGCCTGCGGCAGCCCCTACTACCACCAGGTGCTGCGCACCTCCGATGTCGCCGACGTGGGCCGCTACCCGGCTGCGGCCTGCCCCAACGCGGTGGCCGTCGCCGCCAGCGGAGCCGTCGCGGCCGGGGGTGGACAGCGCATACGGCTCGGACGTCTTCATGTTCAAGCCGGACGCCCGCGCCTCGCACGGCGTCTTCGATTTCGCCTCCGGTGACTCCTCTCCGCTGCTGCCCGCCGGCCTGGGCTGGGCGCCGGACAACCGGCGCCTCGTCGCCGTCACCCGGGAGACTCGCCAGGGCGCGCCGGTCGTCCTGCGGGTGCCGACCACCCCTGGGAAGGCTCCCCCCGACACCGTGCTGCACATAGCCTCGACGACCCCCTTCGGTGCCCGCTCCCTGACCGGCCGTCTCGCCTCCGACTAGCCCTTTCCGGCCGGCATCACCGTCACCCTCACCCGCCTGAAACCCCGGTGCCACCAAGCCGGTGACGCTCCTGCCCACGACTCTCGCCGCAGACGGGACCTTCGCCCTCACCGACCGCGGCTACATCACCTACACCGCGTCGTTCGCCGGTGACGCCCTCCAACTACCGTCCGGTACGAGCATCGAGGTCTACATCCGCTGGCCGCTCACCTTCGAGGCGAAAGGGCTCACGCCTCCTGGCGGCGCACCTGGCAGTGCCCGTCGTGACACGGCACTGCCAGGGTGGGAGCCGCCTCACCCCTCGTGCAGCTCAGGAATGCGGGTTCCCGTACCGCTCACCCGTACCCGTGGGTCGCCGGCGCTCAGCTCCACCCGGAGCTCACCAGGACGGCCCATGTCCGCGCCCTGGTGGAGGTGGAGGACCGTCTCCTCGGGCACGAGCCCCAGCTCGCGTGCGTAGGCACCGAATGCGGCGGCTGCGGCGCCGGTTGCCGGGTCCTCGACCACACCGCCTACGGGGAAGGGGTTGCGGACGTGGAAGACCGTCGCGGACTCACGCCACACGAGCTGCACCGTGGTCAGGTTCAAAGCGGTCATGAAGCCCTTCAGGCGCTCGAAGTCGTAGGCGAGGTCGGCCAGCCGGGCGCGGGTGCGTACGGCCAGGATCAGATGGCGAGCCACCGCATAGCCGATCCGGGGCGGGAACTCCGGGTCCAGGTCGGCCCGGGACCAGCCGAGCGCCTGCAGTGCTTCGTCGACGTCGTCCTCCGCCACCCGGTGGACCGCGGGCTCGACGCTGGTCAGGGTCGCGTGCAGAGTGCCCTCCGCGGTGCCGGTCACCGTCACCGGGACGGGACCGGCCGGGGTGGCGAACTGCAGGTCGCCGGGACCGTGACGCTCCGCATGGGCGATGGCGGCCGCGATGGTGGCGTGCCCGCAGAAAGAGACCTCGGCGCGCGGGGAGAAGTAGCGGACGGTGTAGGCCCGGTCCCGGCCGGTGAGTGCGGCCGGCGGGGCCGTCAGGAAGGCGGTCTCGCTGTATCCCAGCTCCGCGGCGATCGCGAGTTGTTCCGCGTCGGTCAGTCCGGTGGCGTCCAGGACGACACCAGCGGGGTTCCCGCCTGCGGGGTCGGCGGAGAAGGCGGTGTAGCGGAGGATTTCGGGGCGGCGGTTCGCTGTCGTCATGATGGTGTCTCCTCACGGCCGAAGCCGATCGTGAGCGGGGTCTGTGGGTGTCGGGCACCGTGCACCGGGGCGTTCGCGCGGCTTCGCGGCCGTCGGTGCCGGCCATGGATCCGGGGGCTGCGGTCAGGAGGTCGGGCCCGCGACCGCGGGATCGGCCGACGTGGCTCGCAGAGCGAGGAGTGCGCCCAGTGCGAACGCGGCGGCGGCGATACCGGCGGACAGGTGCAGACCGGACGTGAAGTGGTGCGCCGTGGCGGTGAACGTACCGAAGAGGGCGACGCCCACGGTGCTGCCGACCTGCCGTGCCACGTTGAAGACGGCGGTGGCCACACCCGCGTCCGAGGCCGCCGCCGTCTCGACGACGGCGGCGGTGGCCGCGAGGGCAGTCATGGTCTGCCCCAGACCGGTCCCGATCAGGGCGAAGACCAGAACAGGGTAGGGAGTTCCGGGCCCGGCGAACAGCCAGCCGACGAATCCGCCGGTTCCTACGACGAGACCGGCGGCCATCAGCACGTACGGCCCGGTACGGGGCGCGATGCGGTTGAACAGCGGGGCGGCCAGCAGCCCCATGCACACCGACGGCAGCAGGGCCAGGCCGGTCCCCAGGGCACTGAGGTGGCGTTCCTGCTGGAAGTACAGCGTGGCGAGGAAGAGCATGCCGTAGTAGCCGAGGCTGATCAGCATCCCGATCAGGGTGGCAGCGGTGAAAGAACGGGACCGGAACATTGACGGCCGCAGCATCGGGACGCGCCGGCCGCTTCCGTTCGCCATGCGTGCTTCCAGCGCCCGCGCCGTAAGGACAAAGGACACCAGGGCGACCGCGCCGATGAAGAAGGCGGCAAGGACCAGGGGCGACGTCCAGCCGCGTGAGCCCGCCTCATTGAGACCGCCTGTCACCGCGACGAGACCGACGACGGCGAGAACCTGGCCCACCGGATCCGCCTTTCGCGACCTGGGACGCGCTGCGGCAGACGGCAGATGACGCAGCGTCAGCAGCACGGCGAGGCCGCCGAGGGGCACGTTCAGCCAGAACACGGCGCGCCAGTCCGAGCCGGCGACCAGGAGGCCCCCGGCGGCAGGACCGGCACCGAAGGCAACCGAGGCGACAGCACCCCAGACGGCGATCGCACGGGCCCGTGTGGCACGGTCGGGGAAGGTGGCCTGCAGCAGGGCGAGCGACGCGGGAACGAGCAGCGACGCTCCGGCTCCCTGCCCGAGCCTGCCCACGATCAGCAGAACCGCCGAGCCGGCGACACCACAGAAGACCGAAGCAGCAGTGAACATGCCGAGACCGATCAGGAACACGCGGCGGTGCCCGAACCGGTCGGCGACCCCTCCGCCGAACAGCAGGAGCGCCGCGAAGACGGTGCTGTACCCATCGACGACCCACTGGAGTGCGGAGGGCCCCGCGCCCAGGGAGGCTCGGATATCGGGGAGGGCGACGTTCACGACCGTGACGTCCAGCATCACCAGGAAGTATCCGAGGCTGAGGGCGAGGAGGGGCGCCAGAGCGAGAGGAGCCGCTTTGCCGCGCCTCGGGTCCGGGCGGCCCCGCTGGTTCCGGCAGGGCGCGACAGGGGGGAGGCCGAGAGGACGTGTGACGGTGATGTCCGTCGATGCGGTAGTCATGGAAAGAGCATCGGCTCCGGATACTTCGTTGCCTGGCGAAGTGTCGTTGTTTACGGTTTTCCCATGCCGAACAGCAACCGCGACCGCGCACACTCGACGACCGGCACCGCGGGGCCCGATTCCTCGGGGGAGCCGCTCAAGCACCAGACCGACATCGCACGCGCTGCCGCCCTCATCGCCGATCCCTCGCGCGCCCGGATCCTCAAGTGCCTGGCCGACGGCCGGGCACTTCCGGCGAACGCTCTGGCCGGCGAGGCGGCCATCGGCGCTGCCACCGCCAGCGCGCACCTGGCCAAGCTCGTCGAGGGTGCGCTGCTCACCGTTGAGCAACGGGGCAGGCACCGCTTCTACCGACTCGCCGGCCCGGACGTGAGTGCGGCCCTGGAATGCCTTGCGGTGATCGCGCCGCCGTTGGCCGTCACCTCGCTCAAGCAGAGCAACCGTGCTCATGCTCTGCACCGTGGCCGCAGCTGCTACGACCACCTCGCCGGCCGGCTCGGGGTGGCCCTCATGCGCGGTCTGCTGGAACGCGGCATCCTCACCGGTCACGACGGCATCCACCGGCCCGGCGAGGCTGTGCGCGACCGGCCTGCCTCCTACGGTCGCGACGCCCAGTACCGGCTCACCAGCGCCGGGCACAGGGCATTGGCCGGACTCGGCATCGACACGGACCGGCTGCCGCCCCGCCGGCCAGCGATCCGCTACTGCGTCGACTGGAGCGAACACCAGCACCACCTCGCGGGCGGCCTCGGCGCCGTACTGACGGCCCGCCTCTTCGCGCTGGACTGGGTCCGGTGGGGGCGCAGCCCCCGAGTGGTGCACCTGACCGACAGAGGCGCCGACGGCCTGGAACGCATGCTCGGAGCTGTCCTCACCCACGAAACGAATCCCGCTGAGTCTGCTACAGCCCCGCCAGGGCCGAGGACCGGGCCGTCTCCAGAAGGACCTCGATGAAGGCCTGCACTTTCGGGGTGCTGTTCGTGGCCGTCCACAAGAGGCCGTACTCGACCAGCGGTGCGTCGCTGAACGGTACGTAGACCACATCAGGGCGCGAGTAGTACTGGGCGGCGCGGGCGCACGTGGGGGAGACCCCTTTGCCGGCGCCGACCAGGGCGAGCACCTCCTGCCAAGCCGTCGTGGACGGACCGCGGGGAATGAGGCGTCCCTTGGGCGTGCGGTGCGGGTAGTGGTGGTCGAGGAAGTACTGGGGCTGACCCGTGACGGTGATCAGGGGGGCCTCCGAGAGATCTTCGAGTGAGACGGTGTCCCGCTGGGCGAACGGGTGGCTGCAGGGAACGACGAGCGCACGGGGCTCGGAGAAGAGGACCGGTCCGTTGACGATGTCCGGCTCGTCGATGGGCAGTTCGACCAACTGGATGTCGTGTGTGCCGGTGCGCAGGGGGCCGACGGGATCGAGCAGCGGCGACTCGTGGATACGGACGAGGCAGTTGGGGTGGCGCGCACGGAAGACATCGGTCGCGGCCACGACAAGGGTGCCGCACCAGGCCGCGGAGTACGCCACGTCGAGTTCGCCGGTGATGCCCCGACCGGCGGCCGCAGCGGCGGCCAGCGCTTCCTTGATCTGCTGGTAACCGGCGGCGAGGCCGTCCCGAAGGACCACTCCGGTGGGCGTGAGCTGGACGCTGCGGCTGGTCCGTTTGAACAGCTCGGCGCCGATGGCACGTTCCTGCTTCTTGATGGTCTGGCTGATCCGTGCAGGAGTGACGCGCATCCGCTCGGCCGTCCGGCCGAAGTGCAGCTCCTCCGCCAGCACCAGGAATATCTCTATCTCGCGCAGTTCCACGCCGTCCACCTCCGTTTCGTGTACCGCCGGCTTAACGATCGTTGCAGGATACGGCCTTGATGACCCTCTTCCCGGACGTGAAGCTGGACCGCGTGAGCAGCCGATCCGGGGAAAGGGGACCAGCTCATGAACATCACCGGTTCGACCGTTGTACTGACCGTCGAAGACCCGGCTTCATCGGCCCGGTTCTTCGTCGGCCACCTCGGATTCCGTGAGGTATTGGTGGCTCAGGGAGCAACCCATCTCTCCCGCGACGACGCGGCCACCGACATCCTCCTTCGTGGTATCGCCGGCCCCGACACCCCGCAACAGCATCCGCCCGCGCAGGTGCGCGCGCTCGTTTCCTACACCGTTACCGGGATCCACGCCGAGTACGAGCGTCTGCGACGCGAAGGAGCACCGATCACCCTTCCGCTGCGCATGGAGCCCTGGGGGGAGTGGCGCCTGCAACTGACCGATCCCAACGCGGTGGTGGTCCAGCTCGCGGAGTGGATTCCCCCGGCCGGAGCCTGACCGCCATCCCGCCACACCCTGTCCGTGTGCCGACAGCCGATGCGCGGTCTGTGCCACCTCGTCTGCCGCTCCCGCTTCGGCACATGGCCACAAGTCACTTCTCGATCGAAAGACACGAACCATGCCTTCCATACGCATGCCTTCATTCGGGCAGGCAGCGCAACAGTCACCCGCCGGGGCGAGAGGGGAGGACCGGGGAGCGAGGCAGAGAGCGCTCCTGTCCCGGCGGTGCCAACGGCTCGCCGACACGGTGCGAAGCACCCCGCCACAGCAGAGCCGACCCCTGCGGCGATGACCGTACTGCCCCCAGAGCAGTCCCATCCGCCAAGACCCTTCCGAAATTCCGACAGGAGCGCACAGCCATGCCTTTCACACCATCTGAGAAAGACCGCCCGGAGCTGCAGAAGATCATCGACGGCATGATCGATGCCGGATTCACCGGCGTGGCCGTACGTGTGCAGGACGAGAGAGGCCCGTGGGAGGGCAGTTCCGGTCTGCGCGAGCTGAGCGAGACGGCGAAGCCACCGACGGACGGGTACATCCGGATCGGCAGCAACACCAAGACGTTTGCCGCCACCGCAGCTCTCCGGCTGGTGGCCGAGGGGGCGATCGATCTGGACGCGCCCGCCGCCGAGTACCTTCCCGGACTGGATATCGACCACGAGATCACCGTACGTATGCTTCTGCAGCACACCAGCGGGATCTTCAACTTCACCGGCGAGTACTACGATGACGGAACGTTCGCTCCGGGCATCGCCGCGACGACGGCAGGCCGGGAATGGGTGGACAACCGCTTCCGCACCTACCGGGCGGAGGAACTCGTACGCCTGGCCCTGTCCAAGCCCGCCCGGTTCGAGCCGGGCACGGACTGGAGCTATTCCAACACCAACTACGTACTGGTCAGGTTGCTGATCGAAAACGTCACCAGCAGCTCGCTCCCCGACGGGATGGAGCGGCTGGTTCTGGGGCCTCTCGGACTGCGGGACACCTCGCTGCCGGAGACCGAAACCGCTCTCGCGGAGCCGCACGCGCACGGCTACTACCGCTACCAGGAAGACGGAGGTGAGGAGAGGACGGTCGATGTCACCCGCCAGAACCCCTCGTGGATCTCCACCGGCGGCGACATGATCTCGACCACTCACGACCTTCACACCTTCATCTCCGCATTGACGGGCGGCAAACTCCTTCCGGCCCCGCTGCTGGCCGAGATGTTCCGGCCGCACCCCAAAGCCGGTTACGGCCTCGGCGTCTTCGTCCAGGACGTGGGCCCGGACGGTGGCAAGGTCATCACCCACAATGGAGGAATGGCAGGCCATGCGGCGCTGATGTACAGCACCCCGGACGGCACCAGGACCCTGACCGCGGCGCTCAACTATGTGGACGACGCCTCGATGTCCATGGCCCAGGCCTTCCAGCAGGCGACCGGGGCACTCGTGCAGGAAGTGTTCGGCGGCAGCGAGGCCGACGTGACCACGATGAGCCCGTCTTCGGCCGACGTGTGAAACACGGCTCGGCCGCCCGCCTCCAGCCGGCTACGCCGCCCACTTCAGCCCCAGGCGGGCGAGGGCGGCGAGCTGGGGCCGGCACCCAGCCGGTCCCAGCTCGACTCGGTGTTGTCTACCCATACGCCCAATCCGGCGGCTACTGGTTCGGTTTCGCCGCGCCGAGTCCGCAGCGTTGGTGAAGCGGATCGAGTCGACGTCGCGCGCCGGTGATGCCGGCGCCCCTGAGCTGAATCGCTGACATCCCTGTGCCTCCCTGTCCTGTCCACCGAACCTTGAGCGTGTGTCATCGGATGCCGGCCGGTGACTCGCGCTCGGTAGGCCAGCGAAGCTGGAGTTCGGCGAGCAGGCAACGGACGTGTCGCCCGATCCGGTCGCGGATCGGCCGGACGGCGTCGATCCCGTGGCCGGCCGGGTCTTCGAGTGACCAGTCGAGGTACTTCTTGCCGGGGAGGACGAGGCAGGTGTCTCCGCATCGAGGCCGCGGGTGCGGACCCGGCGGAGCGCACTTCGACGCGGCCTTCGGAGAGGTGGGTCAGGAAGGCGGCGGCCATCTGTGAGCGGCCCGCGTTGTGGACGCACACGAACGGCACGGACGGTCGGGGTTCGGGCACGGGTGGAGCCTTCCGGGAAGGCAGGGAAGCGGCGGCGGGCGGCGAGGGCGACGTGGACCAGCCCGATCAGGACGGACCTCGATGAGCGGGCCCGCGACCCCGGCGAGGGCCTGGCTGCTGGTGGCGCCGAAGGTGGCGATGGCGACCGCGATGGCGAGCCCGAAGTTGCTGCCGGCCGCGGTGAAAGCCAGCGTCGTCGTCCCGGGGTATCCAGCCCCACGGCGCGGCCGGTGGCCATGGACCCGGCCCACATGAGCGCGAAGTACGCCAGCAGCGGCAGCGCGATCCGGGCGACGTCCAGCGGTCGGGAGGCGATGGCGTCGCCCTGGAGGGCGAAGAGCACAACGATGGTGAACAGCAGCCCGTACAAGGCGACAGGCCGGTCCGGGGGATCAGCTTCGTCTCGTACCAGCTGCGCCCCCGGGCCGTCTCGCCGAGACGCCGGGTTGGGGACCCGGCCAGCAGGGGGATGCCGAGGAAGATCAGGACGGAGCGGGCGATCTCCCACACGGACACGTCCAGCGCGGCCTGCTCCGGGCACAGCAAGCCGGGCAGCACGGACAGCAGCGCGACGATCCTGTCCAACTCCCGTTGGATCAAGCACTGAACGGCATTGGTGGCCTGCTCACGCTCGCTCTCGGTCAACCCGTCGAGCACAAAGGTGAGGACCTGGGTATCCGGCGCCACGTACCTGACATCGCACACCGCGTCCGTGTCTGCCGACAGCCAGAACTGCATGCAGGGCGGCCCGACCGACAGTCCGGCAAGCTCCAGAATGCGCCCGACAGGCAGCTTCACCTGCTCTCCTACGACGTCCAGCAGCATCCCGCAGCCCACTTCGGGTGCTCGACGTCAGCCCAGAAGGGGCCAAGTGGTCGGTGACCGAGCGGAACTCAGCCTCGTCCATCCGGCCCTCGCGGTGCCATGACAGGTAGGTCTCCACACCGCTGACACTCCTTGTCTTCATGGCCCGCCACGGGGGAGGCGGATGCCTCGTGACGGTGGCCCCTCTGTCAACACGCATCCGGCATTCTGAGCCCACGGTGATCATTTTTCAGACAAGACCACGATCAAAGCGCCGGACCTCAGCGGTTTTGGGGTTGAGTGCGGTTGCGTGTCCGGCTTGGATGAGCACCATGACCGATGACAGGATCTCCCAGCCCAGCCGCCGCTCCCTGCTCGCCCTGGGTGGCGCCGGCGCGCTCACAGCGGCGGCTGGTGTCTCCATGAGTGCCGGAACGGCATCCGCCGCCGATCACGCCGCACCCGCTTCCTCTCTGCTGGTGCCCTCGCCCCGGCTCGATCTGAACAGCGCGTCGGACAAGTGGATACGGGAGAAGCCGCTGCGCGACGAGACGATTCTCCAGTCCTTCGGCTACGACAACGCCAACGGGCACATCTACCTGGCGCAGGTGACGCAGGGCGGGCTGAAACTCGCAGGCGAGTCCGCCGCCGTGAGCGCCACCGAGCGCAACCGGCACGGCGATCTGACGATCACCAAGTGGGACATGTCCGGGAACACGCTCGGCTACATGTACCTGCGCGGCTTCGGCCACGGCATGAGCATCGGCGTCGAGCCGGTCGGAGACTCCGCGTATCTGTGGACCGAGACGGAGGGCGAGGACGTTCCGGACCCGGTGCACCCGAACGACAAGACCAGGAGGACCAGCCGCGGTCAGCGGCTGGCCCGCTTCCCGTTCGTCAACGGCAAGGTCCTCGACTACGGGTCCGCCGGACTCGCCACGTATCAGCCGGTATCGGGCGCCTCGAGGTACACCGCCTCCGTCGACCCGGTCTACGGCCGGCTCGCCATCCGCTTCCGCGACGCCGACGGGGTGTACGTCTTCCAGGTCCACGATCTCGACCTGGCCCGCCTCGGCGTCTGGACCCAGCCCCTCGCCAGCCTCCGCGAACCCAAGCTCACGGCGGTTCCCGGATGGCCCCTCTCCACGTACGGCGACCCGTTCCTCCAGGGGTACGTCGTCGTCGGCCGATATCTCTACATGCTGCACGGCAACAGCTACAACTCCATCCAGAACATCGACGGCCAGGACAAGGTGATCTCCTCGCCCGGCGTCGGCAACACGTTCATCACCTCCGTCAACCTCACCACGGGCGCCCTCGACCCCGCGCCGCCCACGCCGTTCAAGGAGACCGTCAACCCCGCCCACACGGCGGCCGCGTACACCCTCGAATACCGCGAACCGGAGGGGCTGGGGGTCTATGTCCCGGATCCGGCCAAGCCCGGCGTCTTCCAGATCGGGGTGGGCTTCGCCTCGGGAACGGCGGGGGCGCGGGCCGCGACGATCTACGGCAAGGCGGGGCTGATCCAGCCGTCCTGATCCGGGCCGGCGGCTTGCGGCACCCGCCCCGAGACGAGCCTGCGGAGCAGGCTCGTC
>NZ_JBMNDO010000100.1:0-28902 GCF_052542855.1 Streptomyces sp. SAS_281 | reverse complement strand
GGCAGTCGGTGGTACCGACTGCCCCGCGCCTCGTGCGGCTCCCGGACCGGGTCTGGCTGACAACGGTGCGGCGATCTTCGGTTGTTGACGTGGTGGTACGGGTGGTGACGGTGAAGCTTCGTGGTGCGGTAGCGGTCCTAGTGGGCCGCGGTGTGCGCCATGCTGCCGCGCCGTGACGGCGACGGCACTTGCGGTTGCAACGGAACGCCGGCCGCCTGAGCGCGGCGCGGCTGTGCGACCGCCCCGTTCTGCACGTCCATCACGGCGTGCGCCACGAGACCGCCCATCGGGTCGTGCCTGATCAGGTCCCGGAGCCGGGAGCGCGATGAACGCCCCTCGTTCCCGGGATACAGGTGCTTGCCGAGTCCGACCGCGTGGGCCAGTGCGGCGAGCGCCGCGGTCCGCGGGTCCGGCGGTACACCGGTGCGGATCGCACTGTCCAGCCTGGCCCTGATGTCCCGGCTGATCGCCGTGTCCGTCGCCTGGTAGCGAGTCGTCGGCAGCACTCCGCACATCTGGCCCGCGACGGCATGCACCATGCCGCACCGCTCCAGATGAGCGAGGTAAATCTGGCGGAGCCCCAGCCGGGGTCCGCCGATCCAGTGGACCGCCCGGACCGGGCTGCCGCGCCTGCGCAGCAGTTCCAGTGCGGAGTCCAGGGTCGGATCTCCTGTCGGCCGTGGCATCACCACGGCGATACGATCCCCGTCTGGGGCTATCCGTCCTGCCAGGGCCAGCTCCACTAGCTGGGCTCCGGCGAGGCCGAGGTCGAGCGACTGCGGCTGCGCTGTGGTACCCGTGGTCGGGTCCAGAGCGAGCAGCAGAAGCTCCTCCGGAATTGTTCTGCGGCTCCTGCCCATCCATGCCTCCCCGCGTGGATGAATGACAGGGTGACCCCTCTCACATCCCTCTGTCGAGGGCGCCTGGTGGCTTTGTACGGGAACCAGTAGCTATGTCGTTCTCGTCTAGCAGCCCGGCCAAGGGTTCACACGGGACACTGGTAGATGGTTCGGACAGCGCGGGGGTTCCCCGCGCCGCATGGAGGAGGCATCGGTGGCGGGCGAGTCCCCCGACAAGTCGGAGCAGCAGCAGTCGTCGGGAACGACTCGGAACGAGCGCGATCCGCGGCTCGACGTCTTCCGCGAACGGACCGGTGGGGCTTCCGTCCCGGACGCCGGTGCGGACTCCGGCACGGGCTCGGGCCCGGATGCCGATACGGATTCGGTGACGGGGGCCGGCTCGGCTGCCCGTGCGGACTCCGGCTCGGATACCGGTGCGGTTTCCGGTCCGGCTGCCGGTGCGGACTCCGGTACGGCGGAGGAGCCGGCGTCCGCCGATGCGGCCGGGGAGCCCGACGCCGGGCCGGACGAGGACGCGGCGGCGGCCCCGGAGGCCGCCGAGAGCGCTCCGAAGGCCACCGAGACCCCGGAGGCCGCCCCGGACGGCCCGGAGGCGGCCACGGACGCCCCTGAGAGCGCGGAGACCGCGGAGCCCGGGACCGCGGAGGCCGAGGCCGACGCGGGGGCTGCCGGGCCCGAGGAGGGCGACGCGCGCCTCCGGGCGGCGGTGGCTGCCTGGGTGTCGACGGCGGACGAGGGCGAGAAGGGCACCGACGAGGCCGACGCCCCGGACGAGGAGCCCCGCGTACCCGGCTCCCGCGAGGGGGAGCCGGACGAGAAGCCGGAGCCGGGCGAGAAGCCGGAGCCGGGCGAGAAGCCCGAGCCGGGCGAGAAGCCCGCGCCTGCCACCGACGCAGAGCCGGAGCCGGAGCCCGCCGCCGAGGCGAAGAATCCGGCCACCGCCGAGCCGGCCACCGCCGAGCCGGCCACCGCCGAGCCGGCCACCGCCGAGCCGGCCACCGCCGAGCCGGCCACCGCCGAGCCGGCCGACGACGACGCCTCCGGCGGGAAGAAGCCTGCCGCCGAGCCGACGGCCGCCGAGCCGACGGCCGCCGAGCCGGCCACCGACAAGCCGGCCACCGCCGAGCCGGCCACCGCCGAGCCGGCCACCGCCGAGCCGGCCGACGACGACGCCTCCGGCGGGAAGAAGCCTGCCGCCGAGCCCCCCGTCGACCAGCCCACCGCCGTCTTCAAGGCGCCCCGCCTGCCCAAGGTCGACCAGCCGACCACCGCGCTGAAGATCAAGCGGTCGCCGTCGGGGGAGCCCGTCGCCGCCGAGGCCGAGTCGCTCACCGAGCGCACCAGCCAGTTCGTACCGTTGCGCTCCGACGACGTACGCGCGGCGCCGACGCCCGCGCCGCGCAGGCCCGAGAGCCCCGCGCCGGCGTTCGGCGCCCCCGCCCCCGCCGCCCTGAGCGGCGCCGAGCGGACCCGGCAGCAGCCGATGCCGCCGAAGCCGCCGCTCGACCTGCTCGCCGAACTGACGAACACCCCGCCGCCGCCGGAGACCCCGGTCCGCACGGCGGTGCGCAGGGTCAAGATCTGGACACCGCTCGTCCTCCTCCTGCTCCTCGTGTTTGCGATCGTGCAGATGGTGCGCCCGCTGCCGGACCCGTCGCTCGCGATGACCGCGAAGGAGACGTACAGCTTCGGCGGCGGCGAGCTGAAGCTCGACTGGCCGTCGCAGGGGCAGTCGGCGGTCACCGTGGACGGTGTCGGCTCGCTCGGTTCGTCCGGGGCGCAGAAGCCCGCGCCGATCGCCAGCGTCGCCAAGATCATGACGGCGTACGTGGTCCTCCAGGGCCACCCGCTCTCGGGCAAGGACGAGGGCGAGAAGATCACCGTGGACCAGCAGGCCGAGGACGAGTCCAAGGCCGAGGACGAGTCCACGGCGCCGATCAGCAAGGGACAGCAGTTCACCGAGAAGCAGATGCTGCAACTGCTGATGATCCCGTCGGGCAACAACGCGGCCCGCCTCTTCGCCCGCTGGGACGCCTCCTCCGAGGCCGCCTTCGTCAAGAAGATGAACGACGAGGCGAAGAAGCTCGGCATGACCCACACCACGTACACGGACCCCAGCGGTCTGAAGAAGACGACCGTCTCCACCGCCGCCGACCAGCTCAAGCTGGCGCGCGCCGTCATGAAGAACGAGGTGTTCCGCGAGATCGTCGACACCCCGCAGATCAAGATCGACGGCGTCGACACGACGATCTACAACAACAACACCCTCCTGCTGAAGCCCGGGGTGAGCGGGATCAAGACCGGTTCGTCCACTCCGGCCGGCGGCAACCTGATCTGGTCGGCCAACACCGTGGTGGACGGCAAGAAGCTGTGGATCTACGGCGCGGTCATGGGCCAGCAGGCGGGAACGGGCCAGCCGTACGACAGCCTCGTGATGTCGCTGGACAACAGCCTCAAGCTGATCGAGGGCGCCCAGGCCGCCGTGACCTCCGCCAAGGTGGTCCACAAGGGCGACGTCGTCGGCTACGTGGACGACGGCTTCGGCGGCCGCACGCCGCTGGTCGCCACCGCCGACCTGAAGGCGAAGGGCTGGCCGGGTCTGAAGGTGCGGCTCTCCGTCGAGGGCAACGGCAAGAAGATCTCCCGCAGCATGAAGGCGGGCACCGAGGTGGGTGTGGTGACCGTGGGCAGCGGCACCGGCAAGGTCAGCGCGCCCGTCGCCCTCCAGCAGGACCTGTCCGACCCGACGTTCGGCCAGAAGCTGACCCGCGTCGGCTGAGGACCGCGGTGGGGGGCGCCCCCACGGCCGCCCCACACCCCCTCCGGGCCGCACGCCCGTTCCGTACGCCTGAACGCGCCGCGTGTTAGCGTCCCGGGGGCAACGCGCGGACCCCGGAGCGCGTCTTTCCGCCCATGGGACCCGAGCGGGAGAGCCGGCCGGAACCAGGCGTCCGGGAAGGGACGGGGAGAGACGCAGTGACCACTGCCGAGCCGACACGGGCGGACGCCGACACCGGCGTCACGGACCCCGCGCAGGCGAAGCGCCGCAGCGACGGCGAGCGGACCCCTCGGGCGCCCGGCCGGTTCGACGGACTGAAGCAGCGCGTCCTGCGCCACCCGGTCCTGCTGACGACCGCGGTCGCCGCGGTCGCCCACATCCTGTGGTTCCTCTTCTTCGCCAACAGCGGCGGCGACATCGCCGCCCAGGACGCCTGGGCCGAGTTCGTCGGCCGGCATCCCGGCACGGCGTACAACCTCGCCTGGTACGGGGGCATGCACCCCGTCTCGTACAGCGTCGTCTCGCCGTATCTGATGTCCCTGCTCGGCGTGCGCACGACGATGATGATCGCCGGCACGGTCTCGGCCGGGCTGACCTCGCTGATCCTGTACCGGGTCAAGGCGGTCCGTAATCCGCTGGCCTGCTCGATGGCGGGCGTCTTCGCGTACCTGTGCAACGCGCTGTCGGGCCGGGTGACGTTCGGACTCGGCATGATGTTCGCGGTCGGCGCGGCCGCGGCCGTGTTCTGCTGGCCGTACCGGTGGCGCTACAAGCGGTGGGCGAAGGCGGTCGTCGCCGCGCCGCTCGCCGGCCTCGCGACGGCCGGGAGCCCGGTGGCGGGCCTCTTCCTCGGTGTCGTCGCGGCCGCGCTGTTCCTGAACAAACGGCGCCCGGGCGCGTACGCGCTGGGCCTCGCACCGGTCGTGGTGGTCGCGCTGTCCGCCTGGCTGTTCCCGTTCTCCGGCACCCAGCCGATGTCGGTCGCGACCCTGTCCGGCCCGTTCATCTTCGCGTGGCTCGTCTTCTTCCTCGTACCGTCCGACTGGAAGACCGTACGCACGGCCTCGGCCGTGTACGGGGCCGGGACGCTGCTCACGTTCGTCGTCGACTCGCAGATCGGCTCCAACGTCTCGCGGATGGCGATGCTGTACGCGGGCGTCGTCCTGCTGGCCGCGCTGCCGTTCACCGCGCCCCGCTCGCGGCGGTGGTACGCGCTGGTCATCGCCTTCGTCTCGCTGAACGCCTGGATCGGCTTCAAGGGCGTCGACGACATCGTCAAGACCGCGCCCACCGCCTCCTGGACCCGCTCACTGGCCCCCCTCGTCAACCAGCTCCAGAAGGTCGGCGCCGAACGCGGCCGGGTCGAGGTCGTCCCGCCGAGCAGCCACCGCGAGGCGTCCGCGCTCCCGGGCTCCGTCAACCTGGCCCGGGGCTGGAACCGCCAGGCCGACATGAAGCGGAACCCGCTCTTCTACGACGACACCCTGGATCCCATCAACTACCGGCAGTGGCTCGACCGCTGGGCGGTGCACTACGTGGTGCTGCCGCAGGGCGACTACGACTACAGCGGCGCCCGCAAGGAGGCCGAACTCGTCGGCAAGGGCCTCTCCTATCTGGAGCTGATCTGGTCCAACGAGGACTGGCGGCTGTTCGAGGTGGACAGCCCGGTCCCGCTGGCCGACCCCCCGGCCACGGTGGAGCGCGCGGGCGAGGGCGAGCTGACGATCCACGTCAAGAAGGCGGGCCGGGTCCTGATCCGCATCCCGTACTCGCGCTGGCTGGCCGTCGTGGACGAGGAAGGCAACGGGGTGGAACGCCCCCAGGAGACCGAGGCGTCCAAGCAGCGGGCGGACGAGAGCACCCCGAGGACGTTCGTCAACGAGAACGGCTGTCTGATCAAGGTGGACGAGGACGAGGAAGGCGACGAGTGGACGGAACTCCTGGCCCCGCGCCCCGGCACATACCGCCTGGGCGCCCCCTACCAGCTCCCGCCGGGGACGCCGTGTCCGGACGAGCTGCGGTGACGGACGCCGTACGCGCCTCCTGGCGGAACACGACCCACGACTGGGCGGCCGAGGTGGACCACGCCCACCTGGAGGCGGTCCGCCGGGACCCGGAGGCGTACGCCCCCGGCGGGGTCCGCCACCTGATCCTGGAAGTCCTCGCCTACGCGTCGGACGAGGCGGAGGCCACCGGGACCGGCCGCGCCGTCGTCACGCTGCACCCGGACGGCTCGGTCTCCGTCACCGACGACGGCCGGGGCACCGACACCCGCCTCGACGCGGCGGGCCGCCCGGTGAAGAAGCCGGTCATGGCCACGAAGGACCTCCGCTTCTTCGACGCGCCCGACGCCCCGCCCCTGCCCGACGGCCACCCGCGCCGGGGCATGTCCGTCGTCGCCGCCCTCAGCGACCTGCTGATCCACACCAACCGCCGCGCCAACGGCAGCTGGGTCCAGCGCTACGAACACGGCGTCCCCGTGACGGACCTGGACCCGCTCCCGGACGACGGCACCACGGGCACCCGGATCCACTTCCGCCCGGCCGCCGGCCTGGCCGGGGCGGCCGGGACCGGACTGACCGACTGGCCCGACCACCTCACCGTCGAGGTCGAGCGCTGAGGAGCGCGCCGGATCACCGGGGCACCGCCACCACCGCGAGGTCGTACACCGCGAAGTCCGTCACGGGCCGGTAGCCGACGCGCTGGTAGACGCCGTTGCTCGTGGGGTTGGCGAGGTCGGCGAAGAGCAGCACCTCCTCCGCCCCCTCGGCGAGCGCGGCGAGGCCGGCCTCGACGGTGGCGGCGCCCGCGTAACCGCGTCCGCGCAGTGCGGCCGGGGTGTAGACGGGGGCGACCCGGATCTGCCCGGCGACCAGGGCCGTGAGCCCCGCCATGGACACGGGCACCCCGCCGGGGGTCTCCCAGAGGGTGATCCGACGGTCCGCGATGTGCCGGTCGGCCCAGGCGCCGGGATCCTGGACGCCGCCCCCGCCGATGTCCCGCACGAACTCCGCGTACCACCGCGCCAGGAGCCCCCGGTCCCGCGACTCCGCGATCCGGCCGCGCCCCTCCGGCGCGGGCTCGGGCCGCTGGAGCTCCCCGAGCCGGTAGAGCCGCAGGCGCTCGTGGAGCCGGGGGGCCACCCCCGTACGCGCCCGCCACGCCCCGGCGAACGCGGCGGCGGTCGCCGCGTCCGCGTTGACCCCGGGGACGGGGTCGCCCACGGCATGCAGATGGGCGGCCAGCGAACCGGCCTCCTCGGGCGTGAGGGGCGTGACGATCAGCCGGTAGGGCGGGGTCCGCAAGTAGGCGGCGCGTACCTCGCCGTCCTGTTCCAGCACCCCGAAGACGGGCGCCTCGTCCCCGTACGCCTGGGGCCCCCTCGCGCGCAGCCCTTCGCACACGGTCAGGGTGAGGGTGTGCAGAGCGGGCCGCGACCGCAGGAAGCCGCCGGCGCGGGCGAGGAAGGAATGGACGTCGGGAACGCGACGCCAAGTTGAGGTGTCCATGGCACATGCTCCCGTGACGGGGGAGGGGAGCGCCTCCCCTTTTCGGCGGCCTACTCGACGTCGATCCCGTACTCCGTGACCAACTCCTCGAGACCGCCCCGGTATCCCTTGCCGCCGGTGACGAACTCCCAGTTCCCGTTGGCCCGTCGGCGGAACGAGCCCAGGACGAGCGCGGTCTCGCCCGGCCGGCCGTCCGAGACGTCCAGCTGGTCGAGCGGGGTGCGCTCGGTGTCGAGCAGCCGTATCCCGGCGTCGGTGAAGCCCGACAGGTCGGCGTCGGGGTTGGCGACGGGGTCGACCGCGGCGATGAGCACCAGCCGGTCCGCGCGCGCCGGGAGCGCGTCGAAGCCGACCCGGAGCGCGGCCTTGTCGGGCGCGACGGGGATCAGCGCGCGCACCGAACCGTCCGGGGTGCGCGGGTTGTTGAAGAACACGAAGTGGTCGTCGTCCAGCACGCGGGTGCCCCGGCAGACGAGCGCGCAGACGTCCAGGGCGACGGAGCCGGACCAGTACATGCCGAGCACGTTGTGGGCGCCGTCGCGGCTCCCGTCGTCGCGGATTACGTCGTCCGGGGCGGTCCGCTGGGCCGGGACCGGCCGCTCCCCGCCGCCGAGGCGCCCGCGCAGGCCGTGCCGGTGCAGCAGATCGACCAGCTCGGAGCCCGGGACCAGCTCCAGCGGCTTGCCGTTGGCGAAGGTGTGCGAACCGGGTCCGAACTTGGAGGTGGTGACCAGCACGCCCTTGTTGGCGCCGGTGTCCTGGACCGTCCCGTACAGATCGCGGACGGCCGTGGGCGGCACGGTGTTGCGGTAGCGCTTCACCTGGACGACGATCTTGCCGCCGCGTATCGGTGCCGGGTCCAGCGCGTCGACGTCGACCCCGCCGTCGTTGGAGCGCTGCGTGGTGACGGCCTGCATGCCCATCGCCCGGAAGAGCTCGGCGACCAGCGCCTCGAAGGCGAGCGGGTCCATCTCGTACAGGTCGGGCTCCTCGTCGCCGCCATGGGTCACGACCCCGTTGCCGACGTCCTCGGGGACCCGGCCGGGCCGCACCGCGGCGTACTGGTCGGGACGCGTGGACAGTTGCCCGCGCAACCCGTCCACCAGGCAGTTCACCGCGTTCACCTGCTCCAGGTGCAGCCCGGCGAAGTCCGCCCGCGTCGCCATGACCGTGCCGAGGAACATGGGCATCCGGCGCCCGGTCGCCGGATCGTGGGCGTCCACGAACCCGTTCAGCGCGACCGACTCCAGGGCCCCGAACTCGTCGGCGGCGAAGAGATCGCGCAGGACGAGCAGCAGGCACTGGGCGAGCACGTCCCGGTACAGGGCGCGGCGCTGCGTTACCGGCCGGGGCGACTCCTTCTCCTGGTCCGCGTTGACCATGTACCGCACGGACTTCGCCTCGGGGACGACGTCGTACCGGGGCAGCTCCCAGTTCAGCACCAACTGCCGCGCGCCCGAGTCGTACGCCGCCGCCACCTGCCGGGGCAGCTCGTCGGGCCAGCCGGTGGAGGCGTAGAGCGCGGCGGAGAAGTACTCCACGGCCGCGTCGGCGTCCCCGGCGCGCAGACCGGCGGTCATCTCCGCGATCCCGGCGTTGTGGAGCCGGATCTCCGCCAGCCGCGCGTCCGCCCACTCCTGGTACTGCCGCCGGTACGTGGCGAACTGCGCCTGGCGCTGCGCCTCGGCCGCCTGCGCCGCCTGCCGGTCCCGCTCGAACCGGGCCCGCGCCTCCGCCTGCGCCTGGGCCCGCCGCCCGGCGGTCCACCCGCCGCCCTGCGCCTCGTACCGTGCGGGGTCGGGCATGGGCACGGGCTGCGCCAAGGGCCCCGGCGCGAACGGCTCGACCCGCTCCGCCCGCGTCAGCGCCGAGGCCCGGAACGCCGGCGCCCGGCACCCGGCCGCCAGCAGCCCCTGCAACGCCTCGACCCGGGCGTCCAGTTCCCGCGTACGCCGCCGCGCCTCGGCCTCACGCTGCTCCCGGTAGGCGGCCTTCTGCTCGCGCTGACTCCGCGCGACCTCCCGCTGATACGCCCGCTGCGCACGCTCCTGATCCCGCTGATACCGGGCTTGCGCCTCCTGCTGCCGCTGCTGCTGCCGCTGCGCCTCGGCCCACACGGCAACCAACCCATTGGAGCGACGACTCATCCCGCTCAGGCCCTCCCCACAGCAGTGATGGCGCAACCTTAATCCGCGACGGACCCGGGGCCCATGGAGTTGGCAGGGTTCGGGGGAAGTCGGGGAAGCCGAAGGTGCGAGGATCACGCCATTCTTCGCATGGACCTCATGGAGGCTCTGATGCCGCTCGCTCCGTTGCCGTACACCGACGAGCACGAGACGGTCGTCGAAGCGGCGGCCGAGGCCGTCTGGCGAGCCCTGAGCGAGACCCTGGTCCGCTCCTTCGCGGGCCGAGGCGCGACCGCCTACGCTCGCCTGGCCGGCGTCTCCGACCGCACGGCCTCCGGCCCCCGCCCCCTGGCCGAGGGCTCGACGCTCCCCGGCTTCCGGGTGACGGCAGCCGCCCGCCCGCACGAGCTGACCCTGTCGGGCCGCCACCGCTTCTCGACGTACACCCTGACCTTCCGCCTGGAAGCGCTCGCCCCGACCCGCTCCCGCCTGCGCGCGGAAAGCCGGGCCACGTTCCCGGGCCTGCCCGGCACCGCGTACCGCCACCTGATCATCACGACGGGCGGCCACGCGGTGGGCATGCGACGCCTCCTCGCAGCCGTCCGCCACCGCTCCGAGTAGCCCCGGAACGCACGCGGCTCCGGACCGCGACCGGTCCGGAGCCGTTTCCCCGGTGCCCCGGCAGGATTCGGGCCTGGGGGGGGCGAGGTCGGTCACGAGCCGCAGCAGCCGCCCGCCGGAGCCTCCTCGACAGCGTCGCCGACCGCCACCGCGGCAGGGGCGCCGACCTGGATGAGCCGGGGCGCCGGGGCGCAGCATCCGTCGCCCTGGTCGGCCTCCGGGGCGTCGAAGAGGCCGGCGCCGCCGCACACCCCGGTCTCGGGCAGGGTCAGTTCGACGCGGTCGGCCGCTTCGAGGTCGCCGGCGATCGCGGCGGCCACGGAGCGGACCTGCTCGTAGCCGGTCATGGCGAGAAACGTCGGGGCACGGCCGTAGGACTTCATCCCGACCAGGTACACGCCCTGCTCCGGGTGGGAGAGCTCGCGGTGGCCGTGCGGGTAGACGGTGCCGCAGGAGTGCTGGTTCGGGTCGATCAGCGGAGCGAGCCCGACCGGCGCCTGGAGGCGCTCGTCCAGGCCCAGGCGCAGCTCGTCCAGGAAGGACAGGTCGGGGCGGAAGCCGGTCAGCACGATGACCTCGTCGACCGGGTCCAGACGTCGGCCGTCCTCGCCGGCCAGGACCAGGCGGCCGTCGCCGGCGCGCTCGACGGCCTCGGTGCGGAAGCCGGTGACGGCGTCCGCGTGGCCCGCGTCGACGGCGGCCTTGGCCGCCAGGCCCAGGGCGCCGCGGGCGGGGAGTTGGTCGGCTTCGCCGCCGCCGAAGGTGGAGCCCGAGATGCCGCGGCGCAGGATCCACATGCCCTTCGTTCCCGCACCGCCGTCGGACTCGGCGAGGTCGGCGAGGTAGGCAAGGGCGGTGAAGGCGGAGGCGCCGGAGCCGATGACGGCGGTGCGCCTGCCCGCGTACCGGGCCCGGACGGCCGGGTCCTTCAGATCGGGGACGCGGTAGGTGATCCGGTCCGCGGCGGCCCTCTCACCGAGCGCGGGCAGCCCGCTGCCACCGGCCGGGGACGGCGTGGCCCAGGTGCCGGAGGCGTCGATGACGGCGCGCGCGAACAGGCGCTCCTCACGGCCGTCGGCGTGGGCGACGTGCACGACGAACGGCTGCTGCTCGCGGTCGGCATCCACGATCCGGTCCCGGCCGGTGCGCGAGACACCGGTGACGGTGGCTCCGGTGCGGACGCGGTCGCCGAGGAGGGCGGCGAGCGGCTGGAGGTAGAGCTCCGCCCAGTCGCCGCCGGAGGGGTAGGCGGCCGGGTCCGGGCGGGTCCAGCCGGTGGGTGCCAGGAGCTTCTCGGCTGCCGGGTCGACGACCTCGCCCCAGGTGGAGAACAGGCGCACATGCGACCACTCGCGCACCGCGGCGCCGGCGGTGGGGCCGGTCTCCAGGACCAAGGGCTCGATGCCCCGGCCGACCAGGTGGGCGGCGGCAGCCAGGCCGACGGGGCCGGCCCCGATCACGACGACGGGCAGCTCGGTGGTGGCGGGCGCGGTCACGGCGACTCCTTGCGTGTTTCGACATCTGTCGATGGCTTGCGCGGCCCAGCATGGCACCTGTATCGATGAGCGTCAACATAGACGTTCATCGAAACGGAGAGTCGCCCACGAGGCGCATCGACGGCGCCTCGTGGCGGACCTCCCCGTACTGGTTCGACATGTGTCAACATAGACGCATGTCGAATGCGAAGGCGCTCCCGCTGCTCGAAGCCGACGGTCAGAGCGTGGTGCCGTGCTGCCCGCCGCTGACCGAGCGTCCGATGAACGCCGAGGAGGCCGAGAGGGCCGCGCGGATGTTCAAGGCGCTCGGCGATCCGGTCCGCCTCCGCCTCTTCTCTGCCGTGGCCTCCCACGAGGGCGGCGAAGCGTGCGTGTGCGACATCTCGGATGTCGGCGTCTCCCAGCCGACCGTCTCTCATCACCTGAAGAAGCTGAAGGACGCCGGGCTGCTCACCTCCGAGCGGCGCGGCACCTGGGTCTACTACCGTGTCGAACCGTCCGTGCTGGCGGCGATGGGCCGGTTGCTGGCCCTGCGGGCCGCGGCCTGACCGGGACGGGGGATCGCGTGGGCGGATCTGCGAGTGCCGTGATCGTGCCGCTGTCACCGGAGCACGCGGGGCAGGTGCTCGCCATCTATCAGGCGGGGATCGACGAGGGGAACGCCACCTTCGAGACCGCCGCCCCGGCATGGGAGGCGTTCGACGCGGCGAAGCTGCCCGAGCACCGCTTCGCCGCCGTGGACGCCGATGGGGCGGTGCTGGGCTGGGTGGCCGCGAGCCGGGTCTCCGACCGGTGCGCGTACGCGGGCGTGGTCGAGCACTCCGTCTATGTCCACTCGGCCGCCCGCGGCCGCGGAATCGCCGCCGCGCTGCTGAAGGCGCTGATCGAGTCCACGGAACGGGCCGGGATCTGGACGATCCAGTCGGGGATCTTTCCCGAGAACACCGCCAGTCTCGCCGTTCACCAGCGAGCCGGATTCCGCGTCATCGGCACGCGGGAGCGGATCGGGCGCCATCACGGTGTCTGGCGCGACGTCGTCCTCGTGGAACGCCGCAGCCCCGCCATCACCTGACCGATCACGCCAGTCGCGTGATCGCGTGGACGGCGTCGCGGGCGGTGCGCCCGACGCCGATGAGGGTGGCCGAGGCCGGGCCGGTCCAGTCGCCGTAGCCGAGCAGGTGCAGCCGGGGCTCGCCCAGGGCGCGCGTGCCCTCGGTGGGAATGCGGCCGCGCGGACCCCGCAGGTTCAACGGGGCGAGGTGGGCCAGGGCCGGGCGGAAGCCGGTGCACCAGATCACCGCGTCCGCGTCGCTCCGGCTGCCGTCGGCCCACCGGACACCGGTCGCCGTGAGCTGGGCGAACATCGCCTTCGCGCTGAGGAGTCCGGCGTCGCGGGCGGCGCGGACGGGCGGTACGGCCACGATGTCGCCGAGCGAGGCCACCCCACCGGTGTCGGTACGGCCGGCGTCCAGGGCGCGGCGGCGGGCGGTGGCGACATCGAACAGGGCGCGGCCGTCGATGTCGTCCGGCAGGAACCGTGGAGGGCGCCGGGTCACCCACGTCACTTCGGCACGGCCGTCCAGGGCGAGATCGGCAGCGATCTGGGCCCCGGAGTTCCCTCCGCCCACCACGACGACACGCTGCCCGGCGAAGTGGGCCGGACCGCGGTAGTTCACCGTGTGCAGCTGCCGGCCGGTGAAGGCGGATCGGCCGGGAACGGCGGGGAGGAAGGGTCGCGACCAGGTGCCGGTGGCGCTGATGACCGCACGGGCCGTCCACGTGCTGGATCCCGCCTCGACCAGGAGGCGGTCCGCGTCGCGGCGTACGGCGTCCACGCGGGTGCCGTGCTGGACGGGCAGGTCGTAGCGGTTCTCGTAGTCGGCGAGGTAGTCCACGACGTGCCCGGCGCCCGGGTAGGTCTCGCCCGCCTGGGCGGGCATGAGGCGGCCGGGCAGCGAGGAGTGCTCGGCCGGGGAGAACAGGTGCAGCGAGTCCCACATGTGCTGCCACGACCCGCCCCGCCCCGCCTCCGCGTCCAGGAGCACGAAGTCCAGGCGCCGGCGGCGCAGGTGGTAGCCGGCGGCGAGCCCTGCCTGGCCACCGCCGACCACCACCACATCCGTCCGCCGGGTCATGAGGCCGTCGTCATCGCATCGGGGGCGAACCTCTTGCGCCAGGCGAGCGCGACGTGGACCAGGCCGATCAGCACCGGTACCTCGATGAGCGGGCCGACGACGCCGGACAGGGCCTGGCCGGAGGTGACGCCGAAGGTGGCGATGGCGACCGCGATGGCCAGCTCGAAGTTGTTGCCCGCCGCCGTGAAGGCGAGGGTCGCGGTGCGGTCGTAGGCCAGGCCCAGGCCCTTGCCGAGCAGGAACGTGCCGAAGAACATGACGGCGAAGTACACCAGCAGCGGCAACGCGATCCGGGCGACGTCCAGCGGCTGCGACGTGATGGTCCTCCCCTGGAGGGCGAAGAGGACGATGATCGTGAACAGCAGCCCGTACAGCGCCCACGGGCCGATCTTCGGCAGGAACCGCTGCTCGTAGTCGTCGCGGCCCATCTTCTTCTCGCCCAGGCGGCGGGTGAGGAAGCCGGAGGCGAGCGGGATGCCGAGGAAGACGACCACGTTCAGCGCGATCTTCCACATGGAGACGTCGAGGTGCTCGCCGTCGCCGAGCCCGAGCCAGCCGGGCAGCAGGTCGAGGTAGAACCAGCCGAGCAGGCCGAACGCGAGGACCTGGAAGACGGAGTTGAGGGCGACCAGCACGGCAGCGGCTTCGCGGTCGCCGCAGGCGAGGTCATTCCAGATGATGACCATGGCGATGCAGCGGGCCAGGCCGACGATGATCAGGCCGGTGCGGTACTCGGGCAGGTCCGGCAGGAAGATCCAGGCCAGCGCGAACATCACCGCAGGTCCGAGGATCCAGTTGATGACCAGCGAGGAGGCCATCAGCGTGCGGTCGCCGGTCACGGCGTCGAGCCGGTCATAGCGGACCTTCGCCAGCACCGGGTACATCATGATCAGCAGGCCGAGCGAGATCGGCAGGGAAATCCCGCCGATCTCCACCTTCGCGAGCGCGTCGTTCAGCCCCGGGACGAGCCGGCCGAGCCCGAGGCCGACGGCCATGGCGAGCAGGATCCACACCGCGAGGTAGCGGTCGAGGGTGGAGAGCTTCTTGACGACCGAGTCGTCCCCGGCCGCCTCCATGCTCCGGGCGTGGGCGCTGGAGGTCACGGGCAGGCCCTCTTGTTCCCGGCGGCGGTGCGGGCGGATCCGGCGAGCTCGGCGAACTGCGCGGACAGGCCGGCCAGGACGTCGGGCCTGAGCTTGTAGTAGGTGAAGCGGCCGCAGGGCTCGGTCTCCACCAGCCCGGCCTCGCGCAGCACCTTCATGTGGTTGGACAGGTTGGTCTGCTTGGCCCCGGTCTCCTCCACCAGGTGCGTGGTGCACAGCGTCTCGCGCGCCAGCAGGGTCACGATCCGCAGCCGGAGCGGATCGCCCAGCGCGCGGATCACATCAGGATCGACTGAAGTCAGCATGCGCTGATACTCTCACATCACCAATTGCTGATACCAGTGGATGCTGATGCCATGGATGGCGTCCGGCCGCCGCGAGACGAGAGAGCCCCTCATGCCCGAGAGTTCCGGCAGGAAGCCGTCCGTCCTGTTCGTCTGCGTCCACAACGCCGGCCGCTCCCAGATGGCCGCCGCCTGGCTGACCCACCTGGCCGGAGACCGCGTCGAGGTCCGCTCCGCCGGCTCCCGGCCGGGCGACCAGGTCAACCCGGCCGCCGTCGCAGCGATGGCCGAGGCCGGCATCGACATCTCCGCCGAGGTCCCGAAGATCCTCACCGTGGACGCGGTGAAGGAGTCCGACGTGTGCATCACCATGGGCTGCGGCGACACCTGCCCCGTCTTCCCCGGCAAGCGCTACCTGGACTGGAAGCTCGACGACCCGGCCGGCCAGGGCGTCGAAGCGGTCCGCCCGATCCGCGACGGGATCAGGACCCTGGTGGAGGGCCTGATCGCCGAAATCGCCCCGGCCGATCCGGAGGCGGCGGCCTGACCTCGCCATAGGTGTGCCGCGAGCACGAAGGCCCTTCCGTCCGCCGGACGGAAGGGCCTTCGACCAGGTGTTTCTCTGTGCCCCCGGCAGGATTCGAACCTGCGACACCCGCTTTAGGAGAGCGGTGCTCTATCCCCTGAGCTACGAAGGCATGGCTGTGGCCGCCAGTGTAGCGGGTGGTGTGCTCGGTGTACGGGGGTCGGGGGGCGCGGGGATCTTGGACGGGCGGGAGGGCATCGTCGGGGTGCCGGCTGTGAGGGGGAGGCGTTCGTGGCGTACAACCTGCTGACCGTTGATCCGGTTCCGCCCGGCGTCGTCGCTCGCGCGCTCGCCGGGTGCTTCGGTGTCGCCGTACGGGACGTCGATGTGGCCGATGCCGACGGGGATCAGGGGGCGCGGGACTGGGAGGCGGCCGTTCTGTGCGCGTACGACGTTCTTCGCGGGGACCTGGCCCGGGCCCTGGACGTCTACGCGCAGGACTTCGTCGCCGGTCAGCCGGCCGAGGGGGAGGTCGCTGCCGCGCTCGCGAAGGCCGCCGGGACCACCGTGCTGTTTCCCGCCGACGAGGCGCCGCCCAGTGCGTACTGGGCCGTGACACCCGACGGCCTGCTCACCCGGGCCCGGCTCGAACCGTCCGACGACGAGCCGCCGGTCTTCGCGGTCACCGCGGTCGAGGCGCCCGTTCCCCAGCTGCCCCGGGCGGCCGTGGAGCGGTTCGCCGAGATCGTGCGGGAGCGGTAGATCGTGCGGGAGCGGTAGCCGGGGACCCCGTGGCGCAGGGAGCCGGGGCGGGCGCGCTCCGGGTGGCATCCGGCCGGCCTGCCGCCTAGGGCCGCGTCACCTGCACCCGGTAGTCCCCCTTGTCGTCCCTCTCCAGCACCGAGATCCGTATCCCGTTCGCCCGGTCCGTGAAGGTGTCGCCCGGTTGGTACGGGGCGTCCGAGAGTTCGGCGTGGACGTTGGGGAGGCGGGTGCAGCCGGGGCTGTCCTTGGTGCTGTCGGCCACCGAGATCGGGCCCTGGCCCGTGTCCACGTCGGAGCTGACCTTGTAGATGAGGACGCCGGGGCGGCAGACCGCCTGGTCGTTGCCCGCCTGGGTGCGGACCTCCACCGCGTAGCCGGTCTCCGCGGTCAGCGGGACGAAGGCCAGTTTCAGGCCGCCCCGGGTGGCCAGGGGCCGCAGGACGTGGTCCGTGGTGCCGGGGCCGGCGGCGCAGCTGACCTGGTCGTTGTCCAGCCAACCGAGCTTCCACTTGTGCCAGCCGAGCAGGTCGTTGTTGGCGCCCCAGTCCTCGGACATGATGTCCCAGTGTCCGACGGAGCCGCCGCCCTCCATCGTGTAGAGGTCGGGCAGGCCGAAGACGTGGCCGTTCTCGTGGGGCAGGACCCGGTAGCCGGTCTGGGCGTACGAACCGGATCCGTCGTCCTGGCGGCTGTAGACGAATGAGGTGTTGGACAGCGGCACCCCGTCCGCGATCGGGGCGTCGTCGTTGCCCGAGAAGGTCACCGAGAGCACGGTGTCCAGGGCGGAGGGCCCGGCGTTCGGGGTGACCAGGATGTTGACCAGGTCGTACTCGTCGAAGTCCACCCTCGGGTCCGCGGCCGCCACGATGTCCTGCACCAGGTGGCGGTAGCCCGGCTCGTACGGGGAGCCCCGCTCGATGCCGTACTCCTCGAAGGGCAGCGGCATCCGCAGCCACGAGCGGATCGGCGCCTCGGGTATGTAGGTGAGGCGGCCGTAGGAGCTCGTCCGGAACCACTTCGTGGTCTGCGGGAAGAATTCGGCCAGCCGGTCCATGGCCGGCTCGGTGCCCTCCGCGTCCGGGAAGTCGATCATGAGGTTCAGCGCGCGGACGCGGCCGGTGGAACGGGCGTAGCCGGGCTGCGTCGGCATGCCCTCCGACATCTGTACGCCCATGGCCGACGCGATCCGGCAGGGGCCGAGCCCTGTGGCCAGGGGGGCGGTCGCGGCGGGGCCGGCCGACGCGGGGCTCTGGAGGGGCAGCGTGCTGCTCGCGGTCGCCAGGGCCGCTATGACCAGGGCCGTTGCAGCGCCGAGAGCGACCGGGCGGCGGTGCTTGCGTATCCGGTGGCGGGGCTGCTGCATCGAGGCGCCTTCCGGTCCGCGGCAGTCGGCCGACCCCGGCTGCGCTCTGCCGCCAGCCTCTGCCGGGTGATCGCGGGCCGCTCGCTGGGTGCGCCGTTCGGCTGGTTTTCCGCGAGGACGGTATGGGTGACGCAGGTCACAAAGGGCGGGGAAATAAGCGGGGAGC
Organism: Streptomyces sp. SAS_281; assembly: GCF_052542855.1. NCBI lineage: Bacteria > Bacillati > Actinomycetota > Actinomycetes > Kitasatosporales > Streptomycetaceae > Streptomyces > Streptomyces sp. SAS_281. The sequence continues at coordinate 11,169 of NZ_JBMNDO010000100.1, read as the reverse complement.
CTTTCCCCGTTTGCATCGGTGTCCCCCGCGAAACGGGGAAGCGGTCCCCGGTTGTTTCTCCGGCCGGACCGCGACAGAAGCCCGGAAGAAAAGGAGCACCGCCGTGGCCACCACCGCACCCGCGCAGCCCCGTACGCCCAAGCCGAGGGCCGACGCGCTGCGCAACCGGGAGCGGATCGTGGCGGCGGCGCGCGAGATGTTCGTCGAGTTCGGGCCCGAGGTGCCCCTCGACGAGGTCGCCCGGCGCGCCGGAGTCGGCAACGCGACGCTCTACCGGAACTTCCCCGACCGTGCCGCCCTCGTCCACGAGGTCGTCCTCGCGGTCACCTCCCGCACCACCGACCGCGCCGAGGAGGCCGCCGCCGAAGAAGCGGACCCCTTCGCCGCGCTCACCCGCTTCGTCCACGCGGCGGCCGACGAACGCATCGGGGCCCTGTGCCCCATGCTCTCCGGCGGCTTCGACAAGGACCACCCCGAACTGCTCGCCGAGCGCCGGCGCCTCGAAGAGGCCGTCGAAGGGCTCGTCGCGCGCGCCATGTCCGCGGGGCGCCTGCGCACCGACATCGCCGTCGGTGACGTACTGGTCGCCCTCTCCCAGCTCACCCGGCCGCTGCCGGGCATCGCCTGCCCGAACATCGACCGATTCACCCACCGCCACATCCAGCTGTTCCTGGACGGACTCGCGGCCCCGGCCCGGTCCGTACTCCCCGGAACGGCGGCGACCTTGGAGGACCTGCGGCGCCGCACGTGACGTGATCCGCGCCCGCCCCACCCCCTGCCCCCTCACCTGAAGCCTTCCTCTCAGCCGAAGCCCGACGACGTCCCGTCAGACCTTCCGTCAGACCTGCCCTCAGCCGTGCCCGCGCCAGCGGCACGCACGGTTCGCGATCTCTCGCGCCCTCGCGCGCTCCTAGGTGGCTACTCCCATGTCAAAAACAGCTGATTTCCGACTCCCCGACCCCAGTCGCTGGAAGGCTCTGGCCTTCATCGCGCTCGCGCAGCTGATGGTGGTGCTCGACGCCACGATCGTGAACATCGCGCTGCCGCACGCCCAGACCGCCCTCGGCATCACCGACGCCAACAAGCAGTGGGTCATCACCGCCTACGCGCTCGCCTTCGGCGGGCTGCTGCTCTTCGGCGGGCGCATCGCCGACCTCTGGGGCCGCAAGCGCACCTTCGTCGTCGGACTGATCGGCTTCGCGCTGGCCTCCGCGCTCGGTGGCGCGGCGCAGAACCAGGGCATGCTGTTCGGTTCCCGCGCCCTCCAGGGCGTCTTCGGTGCGCTGCTCGCGCCGGCCGCGCTCTCGCTGCTCGCGGTGATGTTCACCGACGCCAAGGAGCGCGCCAAGGCGTTCGGCATCTACGGGGCGATCGCCGGTGGCGGTGGCGCCGTCGGCCTGATCCTCGGCGGCTTCCTCACCCAGACGCTGAACTGGCGCTGGACCTTCTTCGTCAACATCCCCTTCGCGATCGTCGCCGCCGCCGGTGCCTACTTCGTCATCCGCGAGCCCGCCGGCAGCCGCAACCGCTCGCCGCTCGACATCCCGGGCGTGGTCCTGTCCGCGCTGGGTCTGGTCTCGCTGGTGTACGGGTTCACCCGCGCCGAGTCCGCGGGCTGGTCGGACGCGCTGACCGTCGGTTCGTTCGTCGCCGCCGGTGTGCTGCTGCTGTCCTTCGTCCTGACCGAGGCCAAGGTCAAGTCGCCGCTGCTTCCGCTGCGCGTCGTGATGGACCGCAACCGCGGTGGCGTCTACCTCTCGCTGGGCCTCGCCGTCATCGCGATGTTCGGCCTGTTCCTCTTCCTGACGTACTACCTCCAGGTCGTCAAGGGCTACTCGCCGATCAAGACCGGCTTCGCCTTCATGCCGATGATCGCGGGCATGATCACCGGCTCCACGCAGATCGGTGCCCGGCTGATGACCCGGGTCCCGGCCCGTACGCTGATGGGCCCCGGCTTCCTGACCGCCGCCGTCGGCATGCTGCTGCTCACCCGGCTGGACATCGACTCCTCGTACGCGGCGGTCATCCTGCCCGGCCAGCTGCTGCTGGGTCTGGGCATGGGTACGGCGTTCATGCCGGCGATGTCGCTGGCCACGCACGGTGTCGAAGCGCGTGACGCGGGTGTCGCCTCGGCGATGGTCAACACCTCGCAGCAGGTCGGCGGTGCGATCGGCACGGCCCTGCTGAACACGATCGCCGCCTCGGCCGCCACGGCGTACGCCACCTCGCACGCCGCGCTCGGCGCCAAGAACCCCGAGCTGCTGAAGCTCCAGTCGATGGTGCACGGCTTCACCGGTGCCATCTGGTGGGCCGTCGGCATCCTGGCGGTGGCCGCCGCGATCGCGCTGACCTTCGTCAACGCGGGCCGTCCCACCTCGGCGGGAACTTCCGGAGGCTCTGCTTCCGGTGACGCTGAGGGTGTCGAGGACGAGATCAGGGTCCCGGTCGTCGCCCACTGACCCCGGCCACCCGCGCGGATACGTTTCTGCCCCGGTTCCCTCGTACGAGAGGACCGGGGCAGAAGTGCGTCGGGGGCGGTGGCTCAGCGCAGCCAGGGGAGGTCGGCGTCCGCGCCCTCCGGTTGGAGCCCGGCCGCCAGGACCTGCATGATCTCGCCCAGCGAGTGGACCTGCTCGGGCGTGAGGCGGTCGAACATCGCCTGGCGGACGGCCTTCACATGGCCGGGGGCGGAGCGGCGCAGCATCGCGTGGCCCTCGTCGGTGAGGACGGCGTTCTGGCCGCGCTTGTCGGAGGGGCAGTCCTCGCGGCGCACCCACCCGTTCTTCTCCAGCCGGGCGACCGCGTGGGAGAGGCGGGATCGGGTGATCTTGGCGTTCCTGGCCAGTTCGGTCATCCGCATGCGGTGCCGGGGCGCCTGGGAGAGCTGGACGAGCAGGCCGTAGTAGATGTGCGGCATGCCGGCATCGGCCTGCAACTGGCGGTCGAGGTGATCCTCCAGAAGCGTGGTGGCGTGCAGATACGCGCGCCAGACGCATTGTTCTTCGTCGGTGAGCCAGAGCGGCGCACCGGTTGATGCCGTGGTCATGTACTCCACTGTACGACCTTTTCTTGAAAGTTGAACTAGATAGAGCTAAGGTCTCTCAAGGTAGGAGCTTGAAGATTAAAGAATCTTTCCTGTCGAAGCCCTCAAGCCCTCTACAGAAGAATTACCTTGAGTAGCCGCAGTTGGGGAGTGTCATGACAATCACCGCGGAGCGCATGCCCGCCCTCTACCTCTCCCATGGAGCCCCGCCGCTCGCCGACGACCCCGTCTGGCCCGGCGAGCTGGCCGCCTGGTCGGCGGAGCTGCCCCGCCCCACCGCCGTCCTCATGGTGTCCGCGCACTGGGAGGAGGCCCCGCTCGCGCTCGGCGCCACCGAGACGCTTCCGCTGGTGTACGACTTCTGGGGCTTCCCCGAGCACTACTACCAGGTGCGGTACGCCGCCCCCGGCGCCCCGCGGCTCGCCGAGAGCGTCCGCAAACTGCTGCGCGGCGCCGGTACGCCGGTCCAGGACATCCCGGACCGCGGCCTCGACCACGGCGCGTACGTACCACTGGTCGAGATGTTCCCGGACGCCGGCATCCCCGTGCTCCAGATCTCCCTGCCGACGCTCGACCCGCAGAAGCTGATGGACATCGGACGCAAGCTGGCGCCGCTGCGCGACGAGGGCGTCCTGATCATCGGCAGCGGCTTCTTCACGCACAACCTCGCCGCCCTGCGCCACACCGGCGGCGGCGTCCCCGGCTGGTCGGCGGAGTTCGACGACTGGGGCGACCGCGCGCTCCGGGCGCAGGACATCGACGCACTCCTGGACTTCGAGCACAAGTCCCCGGCGGGCCGCCTGGCACACCCGCGCACCGAGCACTTCGCCCCGCTCTTCGTCACCCTCGGCGCCGCCGAGCAGGAGCTCGGCCAGGGGCGCAGCGTCATCGACGGCTTCTGGATGGGGCTGGCGAAGCGCTCGGTGCAGTACGGCTGAGCCCTTTGCGGGTGCGGCGTCACAGCACCGGCGGGTTCAGCTCCACCGCGCGCAGTGCCGCCGCCAGGGCCGGCGCGCCGCCCACGTCCAGCGCGGTGTCCGCGAACTTGATGGTGTGGTCGTCGCCGTGCGCCGCCGCCCGCGCGAACACCTCCCCGGCCGTGAGCGACGCTCCGTACCCGGCCGGGAGAACGGCGGCCTCGGCGGGGGAGTACGCGGCGGTCACCGCCGCGCTCGCCGTCCACGCGGCCCCCGCGCTCGGCGCCCACAGCTCGCGCGGCAGCGCCGGCAGCGTCCGCAGCACGGCATTGGGCGCGGTCGCCGCGTGCACCAGCATCACCGGCGCACCGTGCCCGTACCGCGCATAGCGGTGGACGGCGGCCTCCACCAGCTCCTCCAGACCGGCGCGCGCCTCGTCCGCGTCGGTCGCCGCCGCGCCCTGCCACTGCGGGAACGCCGTGATCCCGGCCAGCCGGGCCTGGATGCCGCCGCTCTGGTCGGGCACCCGGGGCACGGCGTCCAGTGCGGCACCGGCGGCCCGGACCGGAGCGAGCGGGGCGAGCGGGGGCAGCGGCTGGTGGCGGGCCGCCCAATAGCCGAGCGCATGGGCCAGCTCCCTGACACGGGGGTCGCTCTCCTCGGTCGTCAGCAGGGTGCGCACGCTGTGGCCGACCCGGATCACCGGGTGCGTGGCGCCGCCCGCGATGCCCGGGAGCAGCCGGGGCCACCACTCGGCGAGCACGTCGCGCCAGGGGCGGCCGGCGGTCTCCCGCTCGAAGTACGCCGCCCAGTCGGCGATGCGGCGGGGGTCGCCCAGGGCCTCCTGCCAGTTCGCCGGGGTGACCTCGGCGAAACGGTCCGGCATGTCCTCCAGCTTCGCCCGGTAGTGGTCGAGCCAGCGGTGCACGGTGGCCGCCTGGCCGTTGCGGACCAGGGCCTCCACGGCCATGGGGGCGTGATTGGACAGCCAGCCGTCGTGCTCGGGGCCGGAGGAGTGCAGCCGCTCCAGGGCCTCGTCGAGCGTGCCGGTGGTGTCGGGGTCGGTGCCACGCGTCGTCTCGTTCATGACATCGACGCTATGCGCCCCGTGCGCGCCGGGTAACGGACTGCGGGCCCAAGGTCCCGGGCATGGGTCCTAGGTCTCCGGACCGGGGCCGCCGCACCGGTCCCGGGACAGAGGTCGGGCAACCGGCGACCCGTACCCGGCGTCTTCCGGGGTACGGGGGTGTCGAGGGGCCCCGCAGCGACCCGGGTACCCGGCCTGACCAGCACGGACGTACCCGGCTCCGGCACGCACCCGCCCCGGTGGCCGGACAGGGTACTGCATGATCGCGAAATTGAATGCCAGGCATGGGAATTCTGTCCGGATTCCAGTCGTTGTTTCCATCGGATGCAGGGCACCCGAGAGGGTGTCGCGACCTACTCAGCAAGGGAGCACGCATGGCAACCCGTGCCGTCGCCCGTCGTTCGTCCGCCACCGGCGGGACCAACCGGGCGAGCAGTGTTCGCGCCGTGGGCGGAGAGATCGCCGATCGCGACCTGGTCGGCATGTACCTGGACGAGATAGCGCGTACGCCGCTGCTCGACGCCGCCAAGGAGGTCGACCTCTCCCAAGCGGTCGAGGCCGGTGTCTACGCGCGCCAGATCCTCGACGGCCAGGTGGAGAGCGACGCGGGCGGCGCCTCGCGCGAGGAGCTGGAGGCGCTGGTCGCCGAGGGCGAGCGCGCCAAGGACGTATTCATCCGCTCCAACCTCCGTCTCGTCGTCGCCGTCGCCCGCCGCTACCCGCGGGCCGGGCTCCCCCTGCTCGACCTGATCCAGGAGGGCAACGCGGGCCTGGTGCGCGCGGTCGAGAAGTTCGACTACGCCAAGGGCTTCAAGTTCTCCACGTACGCCACCTGGTGGATCCGCCAGGCCATCACGCGCTCCATAGCGGACCAGTCGCGCACGATCCGGCTCCCCGTCCACCTGGTGGAGGAGCTGGGCCGCATCCGCCGGGTGCAGCGCGAGTTCAACCGGGAGAACGGCCGCGACCCGGAGCACGCCGAGATCGCCGCGGAGCTGGGCTCCACCCCGGGGCGCGTCGGCGACGTCCTGGACTGGGCCCGCGACCCGGTCAGCCTCAACATGTCCGTGGACGACGAGGGCGACACGCAGTTCGGCGACCTCCTGGAGGACACCTCCGCCATCTCGCCCGAGCAGTCCGTGCTCACGCTGCTGCGCAGCGAGGAGCTGGAGGAGCTGATCGGCAAGCTGGACAACCGCACCGCGTCGATCATCCGCATGCGGTACGGCATCGAGGACGGCCGCGAGCGCACACTCACCGAGGTGGGCAAGGAACACGGCCTCACCCGCGAGCGCATCCGCCAGATCGAGAAGCACGCACTGCTCGAATTGAAGCGAATGGCTCACGACACGGGCTTTGACGCTGCGGCCTGAGCCGGAGTCCAGTAACCTCCCAATTGGGCCGCTTCACCCGGCCCCCTGAAGCTGAGTCCCGGCGCCCACCCCCCCCTGGCGCCGGGGCTCATTCATTTACGCGAGGCCCTTCACGCTCCACCCGGCTCCCCGCCGGACCCCGCGCGGCTGAGCCGGCCGCCCAGATCCGCCACGTACGCCACCAGCTGCGGCGGCCGGTGCACGGTGAACTCGCAGTCCACCATCGCCAGCCGCACCGCCACCCACTCCAGCTGGTCCCGCAGCACAGCGCGCAGCCGGCAGCCGCCCTCACCCTCCGGTTCCAGCGGACCCATCCGGCCGTGCAGCCGCGACGCGACGAACTCCGGCGGCGCCGCGAAGCTCACCTCCACCTCGATCTCGGGCTGGCGGCGCGCCATCGAACTCGACAGGAACTCCGCCGCGTCCCCCTCCGGCAACTCCCTCGGGGCGAACCGGGCCCCGGTCGCGAACGGCTCACTGACCCGGTCCACCCGGAAGGTGCGCCACGCCTCGCGCCCCAGGTCGTACGCCACCAGGTACCAGCGCCAGCCGGTGCTCACCAGCCGGTACGGCTCGACCTGGCGCCGTGACTCGGCGCCGTCGCCCGCCCGGTACGCGAAGCGCAGCCGCTCCCGGCCGGTGACCGCCGAGGCCATCACGGTCAGGGTCTCCGGGGCGATGGTCGAACCGTCGCCCCGGGCCAGCGGGACCGTCGCGTTCTGGAGGGTGGAGACCCGGTGGCGCAGCCGGGAAGGCAGCACCTGCTCCAGCTTGGCCAGCGCCCGTACGGACGCCTCGTCCACGCCCTCGATGGCGTGGCCCGCGCCGGCCCGCAGCCCCACCGCGATGGCGACCGCCTCCTCGTCGTCCAGGAGCAGCGGCGGCATGGCGGTGCCCGCCACGAGCCGGTAGCCGCCCACCGAACCGCGCGACGCCTCGACCGGATAGCCGAGGTCGCGCAGGCGGTCGATGTCGCGGCGGATCGTGCGCGGGCTGACGGCCAGCCGCTCGGCCAGCTCGCTGCCCGGCCACTCGCGCGGTGTCTGGAGCAGTGACAGCAGATTGAGCAGTCGTGCCGGGGTATCGGTCATGTCACCCAGGATGCGCGCTCAATGGGTCATGACCTGTCCTATTGACTGTTTAAGTTCTTTCCATGACTTCCTCCGCACCACTGCCGTCTCCCGCGGCACCTTCCGACCGCCGCCGGTGGTTCGCCCTGGCCATCGTGATGACCGCGGCCTTCATGGACCTGGTCGACGTCACGATCGTCAACATCGCCATCCCCAGCATCAAGCAGGACACCGGCGCCTCGTTCAGCTCGATCCAGTGGATCGTCGCCGGGTACGCCCTGGCCTTCGCCGCCGGGCTCATCACCGGCGGGCGGCTCGGTGACATCTACGGCCGCAAGCGGCTCTTCCTGGTCGGCATCGGAGGCTTCACCCTCGCCTCCGCGCTCTGCGGATTCGCCGCCAACCCGGAGATGCTCGTCGCCTCCCGCTTCCTCCAGGGCGCGACGGCCGCCCTGATGGTGCCCCAGGTGCTGTCGATCGTCCACGCCACCTTCCCCGCCCACGAGCGCGGCAAGGTCTTCGGCCTCTTCGGCGCGATCGTCGGCCTCGGCGCGGTCTCCGGACCCCTGCTGGGCGCGCTGCTGACCGAGTGGAACATCGCCGGTCTGGAATGGCGCCCGATCTTCCTGATCAACCTGCCGGTCGGCATCCTCGGCCTGGTCCTGGGCAGCAAGTTCATCACCGAGTCCAAGTCGCCCCGGGCGCTCCGCCTCGACCTGGTCGGCGTCGTGCTCGTCACGCTCGGCATGCTGATGCTGATCTACCCGCTGACCCGGGGCCGCGAGCTGGGATGGCCGCTGTGGGGCTACCTGTCGATGGCCGGGAGCCTCCTCGTCTTCCTCGTCCTCGTGCTGTTCGAGCGCGCCAAGGCCGGCCGGGACGGATCGCCGCTGATCGAGCTGTCGCTGTTCCGGGTCCGGAGCTTCGCCGCCGGGATCGCCGTGCAGCTGACCTTCGGCATCGGCCTCGGCATCTTCTTCCTGGTCTGGACCCTGTACATGCAGATGGGTCTCGGCTGGAGCGCGCTGCGGGCCGGCCTGACCGGAGTCCCGTTCTCCATCTCCGTCTCGGTCGCCGCCGGCCTCTCCGTACAGAAGCTCGTCCCCCGCTTCGGCCGCAAGGTCCTCCAGACGGGCGCGCTCCTCATGGCGGCCGGCCTGCTCCTCTACATCTGGGAGTCGGACCACTACGGCATGGACATCACGCCCTGGCAGATGGCACTGCCTCTCGTGGTGATGGGCGTCGGCATGGGCCTGATCGTCGCGCCGCTGGCCGACGCGGTGCTGTCCGAGGTGCCCAAGGAGCACTCCGGTTCCGCCTCCGGCCTCTTCAACACCGTGCAGCAGATGGGCAACGCGCTCGGCCTCGGGCTCGTCTCCGTCGTCTTCTACGGGGCGATCGGCGACCGGCTCACCCCGGAGCAGGTCGGCCCGGCGTTCGCGGACGCCTTCGAGAAGTCGCTGTGGTGGGTGGCCGGTGTGCTGCTGCTGATCTTCGTGGTGATGTCCGCCCTGCCGGCCAGGCCGAAGCAGCACGTCGAGGGCGCGGCGGAGGACGAACCCGTCGCGACGGAGCCCGCCAAGGAGCCGGTGCTCACGCACTGATCCGACGGCGTACGCGGCGGGGTCACCGGTGCCCGCGTCCTCCCGGGGGACGCGGGCACCGGCATACGGCGGGGCGGGTCAGCAGATGCGCGTCCGTGCTTCCATCGCGCAGCGCGCCGTCTCCTCGTCCCCGTACACCTCGCACATGTGGCGGCCGTCCGGCGTCGCCGTGTGCTCGACCTCCCACAGGCTCGTCTCGCTGCCGTCGAGGAGCAGGAACGCGTGCTCGTACAGCGTGAAGCCGGCGTCCCGGCCCTCCACCCGGCACTGGCGGCCGAAGACCTGCGTGATGTGGTGCGCGAAGGCGGCCCGCAGCAGCCGGGCGGTCTCCTCGCCGGGCACGTCTCCGTTCTCCGCGCGGCGCAGCACGCGGCGGGCGTGGTCCGCGGAGTTGTCCGGCGCGTACATCCGCGGGAGCGGGGCAGGGGGCGCGGCCAGCAGCGCCGACATGAGCTCCAGGTCGGCCTGGGTCCCCTCCTCGTCGCCGAAGTCGGGAACGTCCCACAGGCTGCCGGCCAGCCGGGCGGCGGCGATGTGGGCGTCGGCCTCGTCGTCGTACAGCTCGTGCTGCCGGGTGTCGGGATGGCCGTCCCCGCGCGGACCGCTGTGCACCAGCTCCCACAGGGTCAGCGCCGAGCCGTCGCTCAGCAGATACGCGTGGCGGTAGGTCTCGCGGTGCAGGGCGGCGCTGTGGTGCGAGGAGTACAGGGAACTGCTGTGGGCCAGCGCGGAGCCCAGCCGCTCCACCGTGCTGTCGGGGAGGTCGAACGAATTGAGAGCCCGACGCAGGATTCGCTCGAGGTGCTGCTCGGTCGTCTCATACGGATCGCTCAAGGTGCTGTCTCCAGGCCGTCGCCGCGTGTGACTTGATGCGTGCATAACGTAGCCCCTGGGGCTGACATCGGGACCGGGGTTCAGAAAAACGCACGGGGCGCACGGAAGGTTCCGCGCACCCGCCCCGAACCCCCGCACGCGGGCCGGGCTTTTCTTACGCGGGCGGCGGGCCGTAGAGGTCCCCGTACGAGGGAAAGGTGCCCCCGCCGTCGCGGCCCCGGACGCCCTTCGCCGCCCGGACCGCCTTCACGATGGCCCGGGTCACCGCCTCCGCGCCCGCAGCGAGCAGCGGGTTGAGCGCGACGGGGTCCTCCGCGTCCAGGTCCCGCCGACCGGTGGCGAGCGCGAACACGGTGTCCCCGTCGGTCATCAGGTGCACGGGCCGGATGGCCCGTGCCAAGCCGTCGTGCGCGGTGCCCGCCAGCTTCTGCGCCTGCGCGCGGGTCAGCCCGGCGTCCGTGGCGACGACGGCGAGCGTGGTGTTGAGCGGGGGGCGCGCGGCGGCGCCGTGCGGCTGCGCCAGGCGCCGTCGCGCCGCCTCATGGACCTCGGCCGGCGGGGCGACGGCCGGCTCCTCGCCGCCGTACTCCCCGAACAGCACCCCCGTACGGGGATCGAGCACCGAACCCGCCGCGTTGACCACGACGAGCGCGCCGACGGTGAGCCCGGACGGCAGGAGGACACTCGCGGTCCCCACCCCGCCCTTGAGCTGCCCGGCGACCGCCCCCGTGCCCGCGCCGACGCACCCCTCGGCGACCGCCGCGCCCTCCTCGGCCCGGGCGGCGTCCTCCACGGCCGCCCGGCCCGTCGCCGCGTCCGGCCTGGCCCGCCAGTCGCCTCCCCGCCCCAGGTCGAACACGCAGGCCGCCGGGACCACGGGGACCACCTGGGCCGGATCGGCGCCCACCCGCACCCCGCGCCCCCGCTCCTCAAGCCAGGCCATCACCCCGGACGCGGCGTCGAGCCCGAACGCGCTGCCGCCGGTGAGCACGACCGCGTCGATGCGCTGGACCAGGTTGCGCGGATCCAGCGCGTCCGTCTCCCGAGTCCCCGGCCCGCCCCCGCGCACATCGACGGCGGCGACCGCCCCGCCCTCGGGTGCGAGCACCACGGTGGTCCCGGAGAGGGCGCCCTCCCCGGGGACCTGGGCGTGGCCGACGCGCAGCCCGTGCACATCGGTGAGGGAGTCCTGACGGGGCATCCGGTGCTCCTTCGGGGGGCGGGGGTGGGGGCGGGGGCGG